>CAZYQA010000074.1:0-9073 GCA_964649555.1 uncultured Muribaculaceae bacterium | reverse complement strand
GTAATCGATAATATAGGGGAGGGGAATAATCAATACCCCTCAATTACTTCTATGAATCTGGATCGTAATAATAATTTGCATATTTTTTCAAATAGAAATTATACTGAAACTGTATATGATTTAGACGGTAAGTTTATTGAGCAAAATAGCCTATCTTATATCTTTTAAAGTGCATATAGTGATAGCACTGATTATTTTTATTATTTAACTAATCTGAATGTTTATTTTAATGACAGAGTATTAATTACTGATAATAATGGTGCTGTAATAGGCAAATATTTTCCCGAAGATTATAAAACACCTGTGGTGCCGGAGGAGTTTCCTGTTTTTGTTAAATCTCCAGTGAGTGATGCTGTTTATATAAGAAAGACAATGACAAGTAACATATATAAATTCTTGAATGATACTATGTTTTGTGCATATACTTTTGATTTTGGGGAGTATGCTATTCCTGAGCGATTACTTAACACAGATGATGCCTTTTCCGAAATTCAGAAGCCGGTGAGTAAAAATTATGCCACTTTGGTAAAGTTTTTTAAGGGGAATAATATTGCAATTATGGTAGCGCTGGTACAAAAGACTACGGGGCCTTGGATTGCTTATGCTATAAATAATAGTGGTAAATGGATGTGGCTTAATTATCCTTTTCCTGAGAATCTATCCGATCCTTTATCCGGGAGTTTGCAGGGAATATCTGCTAACGATGAGCTTGTTTTTATAGTTTCATCTTCACAAGTGGAGCAGTTACTGGAAGATAAGTCGTTTAATATATCTAATAAAGATAAAATTGATAAAGATTTGCTACTCAAAAACGGTTTTTTCTTTCTTAAGGCAGAGCTAAAAAAATAGAAGCACTTTAGATGCTTCTATTCAAATATTCACTATAATCTTTCATTATCGGAGTATATTCCTCCTTGAATAATGGGGATGATATTATAAAGTCTGCTGTAGATCTGTTTGTTGCAGTTGGGATGTTGTATAGTGTTGCTATTCTGAGCAATGATCTTACATCAACATCGTGTGGCTGCGGTTGCATTGGATCCCATAAAAATATAAGTATATCGATTAATCCTTCCGAAATCATAGCTCCCAATTGCTGGTCACCACCTAGTGGGCCAGATTTTAATCTTACTACATTGATATCCAATAATCCTTTATGGTGTGTACCAGGCTCATTTGCAATCTCTTTTAAGGCTTCAGATACGAGTTTTCCGGTTGTGCCGGTGCAAATAAGTTTATGACTGATCAGGGTCTTTTTATTATATTTAACCCATTCGATTAGATCTTGTTTTCTGTTGTCGTGTGCCACTAAGGCAATTGTTTTTAATTCTTTCATTTTTCCGCTTTTTTGTTGCAACCCTATGTTACAACCTTTTTTTGTTACTTTCTTAATTCGGTGCAAAGATATTAAAATAATAACGGATTATCCACTTTATTTGTTCTCTTAATAAAAAATTAACATCATTATTTATTTTATTGAAGCATTTAAGCTAGCACGTAGTATGTGCCTTTTCATCGGTGGTCCGGGTAATCTTTCTATTGTAAATCCGGCATCTCTTAATGCTTGTTTTACTATCCCTTTGCTGCAATATGTCACAAGTATGCTCTCTTTATTTTGCAGTGCTTGGGCTAGCCTGTCAAAGATATTTTTGCTCCATAATTGAGGTTGAGAGTTTGGTGAGAAGGTATCATAAAAAACTACTGTCGGAGGGGTTGATTCAAGTAAAACATCAAATTGATAATTGAGAATATCCCCATTTATTTTATGAAGATTAAATTTGTCTGTTATTTTTACTTTTTCTCCCCAAGCTGATGAGTGAAGTTTTTGAATAAACTCATTAATGCTATCTATAGTGTTGTAAACGTGGTTGCTGCAAATATATTCTGGATAGTTGAGCTCTTTTACCTTGCAGTATTCAAGGGGATATTTTTCTATTCCATAGTAGTTTATTATGGGTGAAGTAGCATTATTATTTTGCCATAGATATGTTAGTATTGCATTTAACCCTGTCCCTAATCCAACATCAAATATATTAATTTCAGTGTTATTTGTCTTATTGCAAAGGTGTTCAATTCCCGTTTTTATATAGATGTGCTCTGCCTCTGTATATGCCCCCTCAATGGAGTGATATGTTTCATCTATTCCTTCGGGCTTTAGGGTGGAGGAACCATCTTTACTTATTATTATTGTGTTGCTCATTAATATTTTGATTGCTATTTCTTGGTAAAATTAGCTATATTTGCGAATTACTTACCAATAATGAAGAATAATAATTTAAAATAACATATAATGGCAGCATTCAGCGGAATCTTAAAAAAGCTCTTTGGTTCTAAAGCCGACAGGGATCTAAAACAAATCAAGCCAATCTTAGATAAGACCTTACAAGCTTATGATCGTATAGACAAATTGACTGATGATCAACTACGTGAGGAGTCTCAAAAAATAAGAAATATAATTGCAGACAGAATTTCTGAAAGTGAAAAGCAAAAAAAAGAGTACCGCTTACAATTGAGCGATATGACACTTGCTCCTGAGGAAAAAGAGAAAATCGCTAGTGAGATTGATAAACTTACAAAGAAAATAGATGAGCAAATTGAGGAGGTTTTAGCAGATGTGCTACCTGATGCTTTTGCTATTATGAAATCTACTGCAAGAAGATTTAAAGAGAATAAATCCATAAAGGTGCTTGCAACAGATGCTGATAGAGATTTGAGTACTAAAGTTGATTTCGTATCTATCGATGGAGATTATGCAATATGGCAAAATAGCTGGCTTGCAGGGGGAAATATGATGACCTGGGATATGGTACATTATGATGTACAGCTTATCGGAGGTATTGTATTGCACCAAGGTAAAATTTCTGAGATGGCTACAGGTGAGGGTAAAACATTAGTTGCTACGTTGCCTGTTTTCTTAAATGCGCTTGCAGGTAAAGGTGTTCATATCGTAACTGTGAATGATTACCTTTCTAAACGTGACTCTGAATGGATGGGCCCTTTGTATCAATTCCACGGGCTAAGTGTTGATTGTATAGATAAGCATCAGCCCAACTCCGAGCCAAGAAAAAAAGCATATAGAGCAGATATTACTTTCGGTACCAATAATGAATTTGGTTTCGATTACCTTAGAGATAATATGGCTATTAGTACACAAGATCTTGTGCAGAAAAAACATCATTATGCTATTGTGGATGAGGTTGACTCTGTGCTTATCGATGATGCCAGAACTCCTTTGATCATTTCAGGCCCTGTGCCAAAGGGTGATGACCAGCAATTTGCAGAGTATAAGCCTTTTATTGAAAAGCTATATAGCACCCAAAGACAAGAGGTTACTAAAATATTGAATGATGCTAAGAAGAAGATTGCAGAGGGTGATAAAGAGGAGGGTGGAAAACTTCTATTAAGAGCTTATAAAGGGTTGCCAAAATATAATCCGTTAATCAAATATTTAAGTGAGCCGGGTATTAAGCAAATCCTTTTATCTACAGAGAACTTTTATATGCAGGATAATAATAAGCAGATGCATATTATTACCGATGATCTTTTCTTTGTAATTGATGAGAAACAAAGATCTGTAGATTTGACAGATAAAGGACATGAATTGATCTCTAAAACTACAAGTGATTCGAGATTTTTTATTTTACCTGATGTAGGAGCAGAGATTTCTGAACTTGAGAAACAAGATTTACCTGCAGAGGACAAATTAACTAAAAAAGATGAGATTTTAGCAGACTATGCTATCAAAGCCGAGCGTGTTCATACAGTAAACCAATTACTTAAAGCATACACAATGTTTGAAAAGGATGTTGAGTATGTCGTAATGGACAACAAGATTAAAATCGTAGATGAGCAAACAGGCCGTATCCTTGACGGAAGAAGATATTCTGATGGGTTGCATCAGGCTATTGAAGCGAAAGAGAATGTGAAAGTTGAAGCTGCAACACAAACGTTTGCCACTATTACTCTTCAAAATTACTTTAGAATGTATCATAAGTTGGCTGGTATGACAGGTACTGCTGAGACTGAAGCTGGTGAGTTCTGGAGTATTTACAAACTTGATGTAGTGAATATACCTACCAACAGGCCTATTCAAAGGCTTGATGGTAATGATTTGATATATAAAACCAAGAAAGATAAATATAATGCAGTAATTGAGGATATTGTGAAATTGAGCAATGCAGGACGCCCTGTGTTGGTTGGTACAACTTCCGTTGAGATTTCCGAGTTATTAAGCAGAATGTTGAAACTTCGCGGTATCAAGCATAACGTATTGAATGCTAAACAGCATGCAAAAGAGGCTGATGTTGTAGCAGAGGCTGGCCAACCGGGTGCGGTTACAATTGCAACGAATATGGCAGGTCGTGGTACAGATATTAAATTGGGATCTGGAGTTAAAGATTCCGGTGGTCTTGCAATTATAGGTACAGAAAGGCACGATAGCCGAAGGGTTGACAGACAGCTAAGAGGGCGTGCAGGAAGGCAGGGAGATCCTGGATCTTCTTCGTTCTATGTGAGCTTGGAAGATGATTTGATGCGTTTGTTCGGGTCTGACAGGATAGCAAAAATAGTTGATAGAATGGGTATGGAAGAGGGTGAGGCTCTCCAACACTCAATGCTTTCGAGCTCTATTGAGAGAGCGCAAAGAAAAGTAGAGGAGAATAACTTTGGTATTCGTAAAAGATTGCTTGAATATGATGATGTAATGAACTCTCAGAGAGAGGTAATTTATAATAGAAGAAGAAATGCCCTTTATGGAGAGAGAATTGAGGTAGATTTGAAAAATATGATTTCGGACTATACAGATATTCTAGGAGCTTCAAAGGATAATTATGATTTTGAAAACTTCTCTTATGAAACAATAAAGAACTTATCTATTGAGCCTAGCTTCAATGAAGAGTTTTACCATGACGCAAAACCTTCGGAAATTGCAGATTCTTTATCTGAAACTATCAAAGAGGCTATTCGTAGAAGAACAGAAACTATGGTAAACCAAGTTTATCCTATTGTTGAGAATATATACAATACTCAGGGTGCAGCTTATGAAAATATTGCGATTCCTATCTCTGACGGACAAAAGATTTTGCAACTTGTAATTAATCTTAAGACTGCTTATGAGACTAAAGGGATGGAGCTTTACAGAGCATTAGTAAAAACCGTAACGCTTATCACTATTGATGAGTATTGGAAAGAGCACCTAAGAGAAATGGATGACCTTAAACAATCTGTTCAAAATGCTACTTATGAGCAAAAAGATCCGCTATTGATTTATAAATTTGAGAGTTTCAATTTATTTAAAGGGGTATTGGAAAAAGTGAGCAGAGATGTTATTGCTTTCTTGGTGAGATCTCATATTGCATTAAGACAAAATACAGAAGAGATACCTTTGAGAGAGGAGACTCAAAGAAAGAGAACAGATTTGAGTAACATGAGAACAAGTCGTCAGGATATGGCAACTAATTCGGGTGAGCCTAAATCAAACGCACCTATTCATGTGGAGAAGAAAGTTGGTAGAAATGATCCATGCCCTTGCGGTAGTGGAAAAAAATATAAAGCTTGCCACGGAAAAGGTGAGTAAAACAACAACAAAACAACATAAACGTAACAATTTAAATGGAAAATATTTTTGATTTACTAGTGATTGGAGCTGGCCCGGGGGGATATGTAGCTGCTATCAGAGCTTCGCAGTTGGGATTTAAGACCGCTGTTATTGAAAGATCTGAGCTTGGTGGTATATGTCTTAATTGGGGCTGTATTCCCACTAAAGCGCTTTTGAAAAGTGCTCAGGTGTATAACTATACCAAACATCTTCCCGATTATGGGTTGGACTTGGATGGATCGGTGTCTTTTGATATAAAAAAGGTAGTTGATAGAGAAAGAGGTGTATCTGCTCAAATGAGTAAGGGTATTGAGTTCTTATTCAAAAAGAATAATATAACCGTATTAAAAGGAACAGGTAAATTAATTGCAAATGATAAAGTGGAGGTAATTCCTTCACAAACAGAGGATAATGCGGATTCAACTCCTTATGTGGTTGAAGCGAAGCATATAATAATTGCAACAGGTGCAAGAGCCAACTCTTTACCTTTTGCTCCTATTGATGGAAAGAAAATTATATCTTACAGAGAAGCATTGGTGCCACAGGAATTGCCAAAAAGTATGGCAGTTATCGGCTCAGGTGCAATTGGAAGTGAGCTAGCATATTTCTATTGCTCAATGGGAGTAGAGGTGCATTTAATTGAGTATTTAGATCAGATTGTACCTATTGAGGATGCTGATGTAGCTGCTCAATTGAGTAGGAATTTCCGTAAAATAGGGATGAAAGTTCTTACTTCCGCTCAGGTTAAGTCTGTTGATACTTCAGGTGATGGGTGTAAACTCACTATCGAAACAAAAAAAGGTGAAGTTCAATTAGAAGTTGATAGAGTTCTTTCCGCTGTAGGTGTAGTTCCTAATACTGCTAATCTTGGGCTTGAAGAACTGGGTGTGGAAATGAACAGAGCTAAAATAATTGTAGATGCAGATTATAAAACTAATATTCAAGGTGTTTATGCAATCGGAGATGTAATTGCTACTCCGGATTTAGCTCACGTGGCATCTGCTGAAGCTATTGCTTGTGTTGAGAAAATTGCAGGTATGAGTGTTAAACCTATTGATTATTCTAATATACCGGGTTGTATTTATACTTCTCCTGAAATAGCTTCTGTTGGCTTAACAGAGAAAAAAGCTAAAGATGCAGGCTTAAATTATAAAGTTGGCAAATTCCCTTTCACGGCAAGTGGTAAAGCTGTTGCGGCAGGAGAGAAAGATGGATTTGTAAAATTAATAATTGATGGGGAATCGGATAAGATTTTGGGTGTGCATTTAATTGGTGCAAACGTTACAGAAATGATTTCCGGAATGGTATTGGCAAGAAATTTGGGAGCAACTGCAAAGCAAATTATAACTTCAATTCATCCTCACCCTACAATGAGTGAGGCAATAATGGAAGCTGCCGCTGCTTCACATGGTGAAGCTATACATATTTAATCAGAAACTAAAAAAGAAATATTATGGCAAAGAATGAAACGGTACCACAAATTAACGAAGTGAGTAGAATCGCTTCAGGTACAGATATAAAGGGTAATTTAGTATCACAATCCGATATTAGAATCGACGGATCATTTGAAGGAGATCTCATAACGTCCGGAAAGCTAGTACTTGGTGATACTGCTATTATTAAAGGTAATATCATTTGCTCAAGCGCCGATGTTTGGGGTAGAGTGGATGGAGAGCTTATCGTTGGTGATTCCGTTACATTTAAAGCAAATTCTAATTTCTTTGGCAACCTTAAAACTGTACGTATTTGTATAGAGATGGGGGCAGTTTTTAACGGCACATGTAGAATTATTACGGAAGATGAATATAGAGATTGTTTGAGTGAGTCAAATAATCCTAGATAATAATTTGCTATTTAAAAAAATCTGCATACATTTGCAGTTGATGGAGAGGGAATCCGGTGAAATGCCGGAACTATACCCGTAGCTGTATGCTCTTTTTATTCCATAAGTATTCTTAGCCACTGTGTTTTACGGGAAGGCACTTATTGGAGAGCGAGTCAGAAAACCTGCTATCAGATGTTTAACTTAACAGTTCGGGGTGAAACTGGAAAAGGCTCGCAAGATGTATAGCAAAGAGATTAAATTTTTAATATTTTTTGGTGCTTTATATTTATTTATATGCACTAATATAGATGCTCAGCAGAGTGACACCTTATTAAATGAGGTTGTTATCTCTGCTTCTGCATTTCGTTCTCCGCTCAAAGAGAGCACTCCTACACAAATTATAAATAAAAAGAGTATTGAGCAATTAGGATTTCAGAATGTATCTGATGCTGTGAAGACCTTATCAGGGGTATCTGTAAAAGACTATGGCGGAGTAGGTGGAGTAAAAACCGTTTCGGTAAGGAGCTTAGGTGCTCAGCATACTGCTGTGTCTTATGATGGTGTTACTCTTAGCAATGCTCAAAGTGGACAAATCGATATAGGGCAATTTTCATTAGATAATATAGATCAGATTTCTTTATCAATTGGTATTGGGGATGAGATATTTCAGCCTGCAAGGAATTTTGCTTCGTCTGGGATTCTAAATATCAAATCTCAAAGACCAAGATTCGATAAAGGTTCTTTTAATGCCGGTGTACAATTAAAAGGGGGCTCATTCGGATTTTTTAATCCCTCTTTATCATTACAGGCAAAGATTGTAAATGATTGGAGTATATCTTTTAATGGAGATTGGCTCCGTAGTGATGGTAATTACCCTTTCAAGCTAGTGAACGGCTCCCTTATTACTAATGAGAAAAGATTGAATAGCAAAGTGAATACTTTGCGGGGCGAGATGAATTTATATGGTAAGGTGGGTAAAACAGGGCGGTTGTTTGTGAAAGGGAACTATCTCGATTCCGATAGAGAGTTACCCGGCTCTATTATCTTATATAGTAATGATGCACATGAGAGATTATGGGATAAAAATGGCTTTATACAAGCTGGATATAATAATGTGATTTCTGATAAATGGAGTATTGATGCTAATCTTAAATACTCATATTCATGGTCTAAATATAGGGATGAGAATAATAAGTACCCCAACGGAGAATTAGTTGATACTTATACTCAGAATGAATATTACGGTACTGTTGCGGCTAAGTTTTCCCCATCTAAAAGGATTCTATTTACCTTGGCTCAGGATATATTTTATAATACATTGATAACAGATATTCCAGAGGCTAAAAACCCCGTTAGGACAACATATATGAGTGCTATTGCAGGGCAATATTCTAATGACAGGTTTACATTTACAACCTCTTTGTTGTATGTATATATGAATGAATATTTGAAGATTGATCAAAAAAATATTGATAGAGATTATTTTTCTCCTAATATAAGCCTTTCATATAAACTGTTGAAAAATAAGAATTTCAGAGCAAGAGCATCATTTAAGCATTCGTATCGAGTGCCCACCTTTAATGATTTGTATTATAGCAGGAAATTTTGATATTGATAAATATAGAAAAGATATACAGGAGTATGGAGATTCA
>CAZYQA010000073.1:0-9095 GCA_964649555.1 uncultured Muribaculaceae bacterium | reverse complement strand
AATAAAGCAGTGTATCTGCAAATTAAACCCGAATGGAAAGATTATCATCAGAGATGGGGACAGCAATAAAAAAGAGCACAGAAATACAAAAATTACAGAATTACTCTCTACTAAGATATTTAGGTTTAATAAAACCACTTGTAATTTGTCATTCTTTAATAGTGCTCTCATTGAGCAAATTGCATCTGAATATAATATGAGTATAATTAAAGTTAGCAACGATAATATTACATCAAACACAATTTACATATTAAGCAATGGCAAATAAACATGATATTGTAATAATAGGGAGCGGATTGGGGGGATTGATATGTGGAGCTATACTTTCTAAGGAGGGTTTAAATGTGTGTGTGCTTGAACAAGCAAATGTTATAGGAGGGGCTTTGCAATCATTTTATAGAAATGGTATCCCATTAGATACGGGAATACATTATGTTGGTAGCATGAGGAGAGGGCAAATATTAAACAGCTACTTCAATTATTTAGGATTGGGTAATTTACCCGGCACATTCCTAGATGACGATTTTGATAATATCATTCTACACAACAATAATTTATATAAACATTATTCAGGCTACGAGGCTTTTTACGAAAACCTAGCTGATATATTTCCTACTCAAAGCGCCGGATTAAAGAGATATTGTGATAAAATTAAGTCTATAGGGGAAACAATAAGCGTTGATAATCATTTAAAAGGGTATATCTCTAATAATGGATTAGAATATTTGGGGGTAAATGCTTACGAGTATATAAAATCTTGTATATCAAATCAAACCTTACAAGATATTTTACTGGGGACAAATTCATTATATGCCGGAATTAAAGAGAGCTCAAGTTTGTATCATCATGCTATGACTATTCACTCAAACATAGAGGGGGCATACAAATTTAATAATGGTACACAAGGGATTGCAAATACGCTCGCTGACGTAATCAAAAGTGCAGGTGGAGTTATCCTTGCTAATCATAAAGTAAGTAGTATCAATACCAGCGGCAGAGAGGTTACAAGCATAGAGTGTACCAACGGGCAACTATTCTTTGCAGATAAGATTATCTCTTCAATTCACCCGCAAGTAACATATAACCTAATAGACTCTAAACAGATAATTAAAAATATATTTAGGAACAGGCTCAATACATTACCCCAAACCTATGGCTTTTTCTCTGTTTATATATTATTACAAAAGAATAAACTAAGATATATAAACAAGAATTATCACCTTTACTCTACAAATAATATTTGGGACACAGCATCAGATTTCTATTCAGACACTCCTAATTATGCACTATTAACCTTTCAGAATGGTAATTGCAATGAAGAGTATTGCTCAAATGTATCAATAATTTGTCCTATCAATTATAGTGCGTTTGCCGAATGGGAAGAGACTAATATTGGAAAAAGGGGAGAAAAATATAATGATCTGAAAGATAGGTTTGCGAATGTTTTGATTGATTTTGCACAAGCTAAAACAGGCATAAAATTCAAAGAGCATATATCAGGCATATATACCTCAACTCCACTAACATACCGAGATTATCTTAATACCCCGCAAGGAAGTGCTTATGGGTATATTAAAGATTGCAGATTACCTATGGCAACATTATTCCCTGCGAGAACTAAATTTGAAAATATGTTTCTTACCGGGCAAAACCTTAATGCGCATGGAGCAATAGGTGTTACCCTAACAGCAGCAAATACCTGCGGAGAAATTATTGGAAGTGAATATATAGCAAAAAAAATATGCTCCGTTTAACTAACTTAATACGAAATGACTAAACTAAAAAAGTATATACTAATTTCATTATCTATATTGGGAGGAATTATTCTAATCCCGATAATTGGGTTATTCCTACTCTATATCACAGCAGATATGAAGCAACCTGATATATCCATTAATACATCTGAATATAAAGTTATTAGCCACACTAATTACACTCAATGCAATAATTCCCTTTTAAAGCAAAACAGTTACGGTGTGTGGGAATTATATTTAGAAGGTAATGCGCAAGAGAGAGGTGCAAGCATGGGGGCAATTACACAAGACCTGATGAAGTACCAAGAGGAAGTTTTTGTAAATCAGATTAAAGAGATTATACCATCAGAAAGCTATCTGAGTTTTCTAAGGTATCTGTTAATAGCGTTTAATAGGAATCTGGCTGGATATATCCCCCAAGAGTATAGGGAGGAAATCTATGGAGCATCTGTATTCTGTAGCGATGAATATAATGCCATCGGTACCCCTTACGAGAGGCAATTAAATTATCACGCTGCACACGATATAGGGCACACAATGCAACAATATATGCTGGTTGGGTGTAGCTCATTCGGAGCATGGGATAATAAATCTAAAGATTCAGCATTAATAATCGGGAGAAATTTTGATTTTTATGTAGGAGATGATTTTGCTAAAAACAAATTAATTTCATTTTACAATCCAAGTGAAGGTTTTAAGTTTGCATCTATTGGATGGCCGGGGATGATAGGTGTCTTATCGGGGATTAATGAAAAAGGGCTTTCGGTTACAATTAATGCAGCTAAAGGGAGTATGCCCGTTTCCTCTGCTACCCCTATTTCCATCCTTACACGTGAAATATTACAATATGCGTCAAATATTGAGCAAGCCTATACTATTGCAAGCAATTATAAGACATTCGTAAGTGAATCCATCTTAATTGGCTCCGCACTCGATTCATGTGCAGCAATTATTGAAAAAACACCCGCCAAAACTATTCTATATAATAGTGATACAAGCTATATCATTTGTACCAACCATTTCCAATCATTGGAGTTTGATAATGACAAACATAACATAGAGAATATCGCCACCTCAGACTCTAAATATAGATGGGACAGGCTATCTCAATTATTAAATAATACAGATATTATTGATTTCAACTCTGCAGCACAGATTTTAAGGGATCAGAAGGGGGTGGATGGTTCCGATATAGGTTTATGTAATGAAAAAAGTATCAATCAATCCATTGCACACCACTCCGTAATTTTTAATTTATATGAACTAAAAATGTGGGTTACAACCAAGGATTGGCTTGGAGGTGAATATATATGCTACAATCTGGATAGCCTATTTCAGAGAATGGATAATAAACTTGATTTTAAAGATAATCTCTATAATTCTACTTTAACAATTAAGAAGGATTCCATATACATAATGGAGGACTTACCTAGAATTAAGAACTACAGAGAGGGAATAAGCACAATAAAAAAAAGTATAAAGAATAATACTAAACTAGAAGATAAATATCTAGACAATTTTGTATTGCTGAATCCCAATAATTACCTAACTTGGAAGATAGTTGGTGATTACTATAAATCTATCGGCTCATTAAGCCTCTCTGCAGATTTCTATGAGATTGAGAAACTAAAATATAGCAACTAAAATGAATAGAGAAGATATAGAAATATTCCAATTGGAAAAATTAAAAGAGGAATTAAGATACTTAAAAGAGAACTCCGATTTCTATAAAAAGATTATAGAAAATATTGATATTAATGCTATAAAATCTCTCAAAGATTTAGAGCAATTCCCTGTTACTACCAAGCAAGACTTACAGTTGCATAATCAAGATTTTATATGTGTGCCCAAAAGTGAAATTAGAGATTATGTTACCACATCCGGCACCCTTGGGGATCCTGTAACATTTGCCCTTACAAAGTCAGATTTAGATAGGCTTGCATATAACGAGGCATCTTCATTCGCTACAGCAGGTGTAAAGAAAAGTGATATTATACAATTAATGACCACTATAGATAGGCGCTTTATGGCCGGGCTTGCATACTTCATGGGATCTGTTCATTTAGAATGTGGCATAATAAGAGTTGGGAATGGTATCCCGGAATTACAATGGGATACAATAAATAGAATATCTCCAACTTGCTGCATTGTAGTTCCTTCATTTTTAATAAAGCTGGTAGAATATGCCAAATTAAATAATATCGATTACCATAATAGCTCATTAAAAAAAGCTATATGTATTGGAGAAGCATTAAGGAATGTAGATGGCACATTCAATACATTAGGAAAGAAAATTAATGAATTATGGCCCGAAGTAGAGCTTTACTCCACTTATGCCTCTACCGAGATGCAAAGCTCTTTTACCGAATGTGAGTACCACTGCGGTAACCATACACCAATAGATTTAATTATAGTAGAATTATTAGATGAAAATAATAAACCTGTTGCCGATGGAGAGGTAGGGGAAGTAGTTATCACCACATTAGGAGTACGAGGAATGCCATTACTAAGGTTTAAGACAGGGGATCTATGTATCGGTAATCATAATACATGTAAATGCGGTAGATCAACTTTAAGGCTAAGCTCTGTTATTGGAAGGAAAGGGCAGATGATTAAATTTAAGGGAACAACTCTATATCCACCTGCACTATATGATGTGCTGGATAATATACAAGGTGTTAAAAATTACATTATTGAAGTATATACCGGAAGCCTGGGTACCGATCAAATCTTATTAAGAATTGGTAGTGAACGAACAGATGATGTTTTTGCTAAAATTATAAAAGATGCTTTTAGATCTAAAATCAGAGTTGCTCCCGATGTAATTTTTGAGCCAATCGATTATATTGCAAAATCTCAGCTCCCGAATACGAGCAGGAAGACAATAAAATTTGTAGATTTGCGTTAATAACTTATAAATAAAATTTTTGAACGTATGAAAAAAATCCTTCTAATTTCAACATTATGCCTATTTGCGCTTAATGTTTTTGGGCAAAAAAAAGCTCAACAAGATAATACTCCATACACTTTCTATGGCGTTGATTTTTCAAAAGTTAATGTTATAGGAGCAACAGAAGCTAAAGATAATTTCATTTCTGCATTCGAAGGGATAGAGCTATTACTTACTACTGAACAAAAGAAATATGATTTAGGCAAACTCGCCAAAATTAAAATTACTGATACTGATACAGAATTAGCCAAATCTAGAATAGCTTTGTTGAATAACATTGAGTTTATGGATGGACAAACTAATGAGATAGATGCAGCAGAATTTGCAAAGATTTATTCGGTAGATGGGAAAGATGGCGTTATAATCGTTGCAAAAGAGTTGAATAAAGGTCGTAATCAAGGCTCTTTTGTTTATATATTCTTTAACTCGAATGGTGAGGTTACAAGGTCTTACGAGAAAACAGGTAAAGCCGGTGGATTTGGATTAAGAAATTTCTGGGCAGCTAGCTTATTGAATTCAATGAAATAATACTCATTTACAATAAGTAAACTTTATTTTATCTATTATAGGATGGCTAACAAAATTAATATTTGCTAGCTATCCTCTATTTTTTTAATTGCATAAGTTTCTTCTTTGCAATCTTATACCCTTTCTCAACAATTTCCTGAGCATGATCCATATTTAACATATTATATCTGGTCATATTATCAGGAACAATAAGAATATCGGCAAGTTCTCTATCTTTATAAGTATTCCCCTCAACACCTAAATTAAAAGAGCGTGTAGCCATCTCCATCATATTATGTACCTTCTCATGCGTATCGATGGCATTTATCTCAACCGCAATTATAGTTTTACACAAATCCCTTATCGGACGCACCGGGAGATTCATAAAAAGCCCTCCATCAACATAATCAATCCCATCAATCTCTTTTGGTACAAAAACAATTGGAACAGAAGATGAAGCAATAATCTTTTCAACTAAAAGCCCCTCTTTAAAATGAACAGGTACGCCCCCATTAATATCACTTGCAGTAATAATTAAAGGAATCTTAAGATCTTCAAAAGTCTTTGCAGATATATAATTTTCAAGTTTCGCCTCAAAGCCTGTCATCACCATCAACCCCTTTTTAGAGAGAGTAGGGCGCACCAAACTATAAAGTTTCTCTTTTAAGAAAAAATCAAGACACTCTTTGGATGAAAGGCCACTAGCATACATTGCTCCAACTATTGATCCACAACTAGTTCCCGATATAATATCAGGTTTAATTCCAAGCTCCTCCATAGCTTTGAGAACACCTAGGTGGGCAAAACCTCTTGCTCCGCCACCACCTAGTACCAATCCCAAATTATCTCTTTTTTCAATCATATATTTTA
The DNA here is from genome assembly GCA_964649555.1 of uncultured Muribaculaceae bacterium. GTDB lineage: Bacteria > Bacteroidota > Bacteroidia > Bacteroidales > UBA932 > Egerieousia. The sequence continues at coordinate 3,014 of CAZYQA010000073.1, read as the reverse complement.
ATATATTTTATCAACTGCAGCCTGTACATTCTCATCATCCAGATAGTCATCATAAGACATATACTTATCAACTACCCCTTTAGGCCCAATTTCTATAACTCTATCGGCAACCGAATTAATTACCTCATGGTCATGAGAAGTCATTAAAACAACACCTTTATAATTTATCAAACTATTATTGAATGCTTGTATCGATTCAAGGTCTAAGTGATTGGTAGGTGAATCCAATACAAGTGTATTAGGGTTTTCTACCATCATTTTTGCAATCATACAACGCATCTTCTCTCCTCCGCTCAACACATCAACCCTTTTCTCAATCTCCTCTCCGGCAAAAAGCATTTTACCCAAATATCCCCTCACAAAAATCTCACTCGTATCTGGAGAATATTGAGCTAACCAATCAAAAAGAGAAAGGCTATTATTAAAAAACGGAGCATTATTTAAAGGTAAATATGCCTTTTTAATTGTTGTACCCCACTCAATCATTCCAGACTTTGGCTTCTCAACCTCTGCTATTACATCCAGCAAAGCTGTAACAATTTTTGGCTCTCTCGAAAGGAAAACAACCTTCTCCCCTCTCTCTATCGTAAAAGATATATTATTAAACAGATTCTCACCATTAATTGTTTGAGATAATTCGGAAACCGATAAAACTTTAGTTCCCGGCTCTCTCTCCATTTGGAAGATAATACCCGGATATTTTCTCATTGAAGGTTTAATCTCCTCAACATTTAATTTATCCAACATCTTTTTACGAGAAGTAGTTTGCTTAGATTTTGCAACGTTTGCACTAAAACGCTGAATAAACTCTTGCAACTCCTTCTTCTTCTCCTCTGCTTTCTTATTTTGTTGTTGTTGTTGCTTTTTAGCAAGCTGGCTAGCTTGATACCAGAAACTATAATTTCCAGAGAATAAATTTATCTCACTATAATCAATATCCAAAATATGAGTGCTTATTCTATCTAAAAAGTGCCTATCATGTGATACAACCAAAACAGTAGTTTCGCAATTATTAAGATAATTCTCCAACCATTTGATAGTATGTACATCCAAATCATTAGTAGGCTCATCCAATAATAAATTATCAGGTTTACCAAAAAGTGCCTGCGCCAAAAGAACCCTCACTTTATCCTTACCACTCAAATCGCTCATTAGAGAGTAATGAATATCCTCTTTAATTCCAAGACCACTAAGAAGAGTCATTGCATCGTTTTCAGCATTCCAGCCATCCATCTCAGCAAACTTCACCTCTAAATCGGCAGCTTTCACTCCATCCTCTTCAGAGAAATCCTCTTTAGCATAGATAGCATTCTTCTCTTGCATAATATCCCAAAGCGGTTTATGCCCCATTAATACCGTATCTAAAACTGTAAAATCATCAAATTCATGGTGATTCTGCTTTAATACAGAAATTCTCTCTCCTACTCCAAAAGATACATTACCTCTGGTACAATCTATTTCTCCACTAAGAACCTTTAAGAACGTGGACTTTCCGGCACCATTGGCTCCAATCACACCATAACAATTCCCCGGGTTGAAAGTAAGATTCACATCTTTAAACAAAACCCTCTTGCCAAAATTCACCTCAACATTATTTACTGCTATCATCCTAAAAAAATATTTTGAAAAATTAAGTGGGCAAAGATAAAATATTATTTTTGCATAAAACAATTTATATGCAAATTACCATCCTAAAATCAAAAACTAAAGTATTAATAATAGCTATTTTAGCCCTCTTTACAATATCTTGTAATAAATCGGGTAATTTTTCATCCGCAGATATAAGTATCATTAATAGTAAAACTACGGATAGCACTTTATATGTGTATAAGATCACCGTACCTAAAGATTCTATAGTATTAAGAAACAAATCAACAGAACTTAATAATCAGACACTACAAAGCATAGAATATAAAAACCTATCCAGCAGAATGTTATTCACTGTAAAACACCCCAAAATAGATGGCGTAGGAATAGCTGCACCTCAGATAGGAATTAACAAAAGAGTTATTGCAGTACAGAGATATGATAAACAAAACTTCCCGTTTGAAGTGTATCCCAATATTTATATTGAAAGATATTACGGCAAAACTAAAACCGGCAGAGAAGGGTGCCTTTCTGTACCCAATTACAATAGTAATGTTGAAAGAAGCGACTCAATTACAATTACCTATATTTGCCCATTAACATTAGAGAGCAAAAAAGAGGAAATAGGAGGTTTTACATCAGTAATATTTCAACACGAAGTTGATCACCTTGAAGGAAAAATTTATACCGATTATTAATCAACAATGAAAATTTTTACTACATTTGCATTCACACAAAAAGAAGAAAAATGAATTTTCTAACTAACAATAATAACATTAATAATAATTGCAATCGATATCTATTGCAACGGGATGCTTATTGTTAAAACTGAAGATACAAAATATATGAGCCTTCCCGTATTCGGGGAGGCTTTTTTTATAAATAATAATTAATACAACAATGGAAAAACTCTATTTACCCAAAGGTTATTCATCCCAATTAGATGTATGGGAAACCGAACACGCCATTAAATTTATCAAAGACACTTTTCAAACAGCTCTAGCATCTTCTCTGAAACTTAGAAGAATCACAGCTCCTATAGTAGTTGAATCAGGCACAGGGCTTAATGATAATTTAAATGGGGAATCCCCTGTCACTTTTAATGTAGGTACACTTAATAAGGGTAAAGCAGAGATTGTACAATCATTAGCCAAATGGAAAAGATATGCACTTTGGAGGCACCAAATAGAAGAAGGGATGGGAATATATACTGATATGAACGCTTTAAGGCCCCATGAGGAGGTAACCAATATCCACTCCGTATATGTGGATCAATGGGATTGGGAAAAGGTGATGCGTCCACAAGAGAGAAATATCGAATATCTATATGAGACCGTAAGCAAAATCTACGAAGCAATAAAATCGACACAATTTCTTGTAAGTGAAAGATTTCCAAAACTAAAACCATTTTTACCTAAGCAGATAAA
>CAZYQA010000072.1:0-9168 GCA_964649555.1 uncultured Muribaculaceae bacterium | reverse complement strand
CAATCTCCTATATTCTTACATCTATCTAAAGGTTTAGCAAACTAATAAAATTCTAAATTTATTTGATAATAACAACGCCGAGATAAGCAGATTTTAAGCTGTGTATCTCGGCGTTGTTGTTTGTTTTAGGTGCTATCTAATAGCCTTAAAATAACACTCTTCCAATAATTTTTGAATATCACTTTCTTTATATAAGACCTTCCCTCCAAATATGATATAGGGAATAATCTTGTTGTTGCGATAGTCCTGTAGGGTTCTGCGACTGAGCTTTAGTTTCTCGGACAATTCTCTGTCGGTGAGGTATCTCTCACCATCTAACAAAGGGTGATAGTTTTCAGTAAACTTGCCCATTTCTTTGGAATTTTTCTTCAATGATGATAATACACTCTCTAAGTTATCATCATCCAATTTAATAACATTTTCATTCATACTTCTTTTTTTGTGGATTTTAGTGGTTGATTTATAGGGCAGTTTCTTTAACCCCATAGAATGCTTTGGTGTGTATCAAGTGTTCTACATCTTCAGGCTTATAAAAGAATTTTCTGTTAATCTGCGAGTACGCAATCTTGCGAGTATCTCTAAGACTTTGCAGAGTGCGAGGACTTACATTAAGGATCCTGCAAACTTCCTCTCCATCCAACCAGTGTTTTAATCGTTTGTCGTTACACTTTCGCTGTAATATCTCTGCTTTTTCAATCAGAACATCAATACCATTCATTAGGGCATCATAAGCCCTTTTTTCCATAATTACAATTTCCATATCATATACATTTTAAAAATTCGAGGGCAAATATATAACATAGATACTGTACCTCTGTGCTTTTCCATCAAGGTGGTAGCTTTTGGCAGTCAAATGGTAGTGCTTTGCGTTTTCGCCAAAGCCACTTACAATAAAAATCATTCCCAAGTTGGTAGCAACCATGGAAAATGCTATTGTGCAAAGCTACACCTTTGCATCAGTATTTTAATAATAAGAAAATTATGGAAGTAATAACAATTGAGAGCACAGCCTATCAGGAACTGATAAATAGAATCGGTAAGATAGAACAGATGCTTTTGAAAAAACAAAGAAAAGAGATAGAAAAATTAGACCGCCTTCTTTCTCGTGAAGAGGTACTTGATTTACTAAACATCAGTAATCGCACCCTTCAGCGTATGCGTACAAGTGGCAAGATTAGTTATGTGGTCTTTGGCAAAACAATTCGTTATAGCCAAAGGCAGTTAGAGAATCTTATACACGATAATATGTATAGCAATACGCCCCAAAACCTTGACGATTTAAAAAGAAACTACTCACTAAAACTATCCCCCAATGAATGACAATGTATCCACCAGCGTTTTTGAAAAATGGATGAATAGAATCATGGAGCGATTTGATGAGATAGAGAGCCACTGCTACGTGTCAAATAAGAAAAACAAAGATAATCCCGACAGCATCGAGGGCGATCGAATCTTAGATAATCAAGACCTCTGCTTTTTACTTAAAGCCAGTAAACGCTCCTTGCAACGCTACCGCAGTGAAGGACTCCTACCTTATCAGAAAATGGGACACTCCATCTTCTATAAGGAATCCGATGTGAAGGTCTTTTTAAAGACGCACTATGAGAAAATGAATCAAAAAGAGGAGTAGCTAAGCAAGAGTGCATTTGGGGCGAAAGTGCCAAATACTACCAAACGAACGCCATATACTTCCAGCCCTATGGCAAAGCTCGGCAGAGTCATTTCTCAGTACTACTTTTACAGCGAAATCAGATTTTATTAATGTATAACAACTAAGTAATGGAACAAACAAAAAATCAAAAAGATGTGCTTATCGTGCGTGATGAGCAGACAGGTGAGATTGGTGTTGTGTCAGGTCTAAATAGAGATGGCACACCCAAGACCACGGCAGCAAAAGCAGCCAATGGCAAAGACTTCCTTCACTTTGACCGCCACGGTGATGTGTTGGATAACTTCTTTAAAAACTTCTACCTACAATGTAAAGAGCCTACTCGTTTTGGCTTTTATCGCTTAGCAGTAGAAGGTGTAGAGAATGTCTTAGAAGTAATGAAAGACCTACTCAAAGACCCAGAAGCCAATAAGGAGATGCTTGCATCTCACAAGGTAGATACCACTGCCTATCAGCAGGGACAAGAATCAGAAATAAAAGAAAATCAAAAAGAAGAAAAAACAGATGAAACGATGAAACAAGACAACAAAGAGGAAGGCAAGAAAAGCTACCAGCCTATTGATGAAAGTCGTATCAATTGGCAACAATTAGAAGAACAGTACGGCGTAAAAAGACAATCACTAGAAGAAAGTGGCGATTTAGAAAAGATGCTGAACTACGGCAAATCCAATCTAATGACCGTATCCCCAAAATTTGGCGATGAGCAATTTGAAACAGAGGCTCGTCTGTCTTTTAAGGTACAAGAAGATGGCAACGTAAAACTAACGCCACACCTTATGAGAAAAGAGCCACAATTGGATAAACCTTTTTATGGATATACCTTTTCATCAGAAGATAAGGAGAACCTAAAGGCTACAGGAAATATGGGTCGTATCGCTGAATTTACCGATAAAAAGACTGGAGAGGTAAAACAAAGCTTTATCAGTGTTGATAGGCAAACCAATGAGATTATCTCCATTCCCGTATCTAAAGTGCGTATCCCAAATAAGATAGGCGAAACCACCTTTACCGAACAAGAAAAAGCCATTTTAAAAAGTGGACAACCTCTTCCAAACAAAGAAATCACCCTTGCCAATGGTAAGAAATTTACAGCCACACTTCAAGTGAATGTAGAGCAAAAAGGTGTTGAGTTTGTGCCACGTAGTGGTAAGCAGGTGAGCCAAAACAAAAAGCAAGAGCCTTATCAGCCAAAGCAAGAACAAGGCGGTGAAGAACCTAAAAAAAAGCTTTTCAAATGGACAGATGAGAATGGTAATCTGCGAGCTCCTAAAACCTTTGGAGGAGTAGCCCTTACCCCAGAACAGCAAAAAGACTTTACAGCAGGCAAAGCCATCCTTGTGCAAGATATGAAAAATGATGCTAAGGGAAAAAGCTATACAGCCTATGTGAAGTTTAACTTTGAAGAAGGCAGACCACGCTATTCAAGAACAAATCCAGATGTCAGTCAAGGGCAAGAGGTAGCCGTGGCACAAGAGAATAAAACGCAAGTAGCGGTCAATTCACATGGAAAGACTAATGAAGCGACAAAGCATCTTAACGAGCCACTCAATCAAAATCAGGTAGCCCCTAAAAATGAGGAACAGCAGAAAAGGTCAAAAGGAATAAAGATGTAAAGCTATGATAAGTATAGTATATGTATTAATCATCTTTCTTTCTGTTATAAATATCTGTGTTGCCACTTGGCTAATAAACAGAAATAACACAGAAAGAAAAGAAATAAAACAAGGCTTAGATGTAAACAGCCCAGCGTATGAAGCTGCTTTATATGCTTGGGTAAAAGAGCAGACCAAACGATAGCCACCACTAAAATCCAAAATAAAAATTAGTAAAAAATTAAAATCAAACAGTATGAAATGTATCATAGCAGAAAAGCCCAGCGTAGCCAGAGAGATAGCACGCATCGTAGGGGCAAACAAACAAGAAAATGGGTATCTCAAAGGAGAATCGTATTATGTAACTTGGGCATTAGGACACTTAGTAGCACCAGCACTGCCCGATGGTTATGGGATAAAAGGCTTTCACAAAGAAAACCTACCCATTATACCACCAGTCTTTACCTTAGTCCCTCGACAGGTAAAAACAGAGAAAGGCTATAAAGCAGATAGAGCGATTGTAGCCCACATAAAAATCATAGCAGAGCTATTTAAAAAGAGTGAGAAGATAATTGTAGCTACCGATGCAGGACGAGAGGGAGAACTAATCTTTAGATACTTATATGAGTATATCGGCTGTGCCACTCCTTTTGATAGGCTTTGGATAAGCTCACTAACAGATAAGGCTATCCGTAAAGGCTTAGACGAGCTTCAAAGTGGAAGTCATTATGACAATCTTTACTATGCAGCCAAAGCACGTAGTGAGGCAGATTGGTTAGTCGGTATTAATGCCACACAAGCTATCACTGTAGCCGCAGGACGAGGTCTGTACTCCATTGGTAGAGTGCAGACACCTACCTTAGCCATTCTGTGCGAACGCTTTTGGGAACATCGTAAATTTAAGCCCGAAGATGTCTATCAGCTCCATTTCTCAGTTAAAGGAGAGGGAGAAGAAGTCGTTAAATTTCACTCTTTAGAAAAATGGAACAATAAAAGCATTGCCGAAGGCATCTATGCAGGAATGAATCCAAAGGCACAAGTGCTAATAACGAAGGTAGAGTGTAAGGAAAAAACAGAACAAGCACCCTTGCTCTATGATTTAACAACGCTACAAAAAGAGGCAAATACCAAACACGGCTTTTCTGCTGATAAGACCCTCTCTTTAGCGCAAAAGCTATACGAGGCAAAACTGATAAGCTACCCAAGAACAGGAAGTAGATACATCCCTAAAGATGTATTTGAGGAAATACCCGCACTTCTTTTAAGCCTAAAAGGTAGTAAATGGGGTGCGTATTTAAAAGATTTAAGTCAGCTATCTACCCATAGTGTAGATGATACAAAAATCACAGACCACCACGCATTACTTATCACTGGCGAAAAGCCAAACAACCTAAGCTCAGAAGAAGCTAGCATCTATCATCTGATTATTGGTAGAATGTTAGAAGCTTTTTCTCAGCCTTGTATCAAAGATATTACTACGATGGAAGCCTTAGCCGATAATGTGCCATTCGCTTGTAAAGGAACTATCATCAAGCAAAAAGGCTGGCGAGCCATTTATGATGAAAGCACAGAAGATACGCTACTTCCTTCGTGGGAAGAGGGTGAAGAACTTCCTCTTATGGGCTTTTCTCTTACCTCTGGTAAGACTAAACCAAAGCCACTACATACAGAGGCAAGTTTGCTTTCAGCAATGGAAACAGCAGGGAAAGAGATAGAAGATGAAGAACTACGCCAATCCCTTAAAGATTGTGGTATAGGAACACCTGCTACCAGAGCATCCATTATAGAAACCCTCTTTAAAAGAGAATACATTACAAGACAAAAGAAAGCCTTAGTACCAACAGAAAAAGGGCTTGCCCTACATTCCATTGTTAAGGTGATGAGTCTTGCCAATGTACAGATGACAGGAGAATGGGAAAACGCTTTAGCTAAGATAGAAAAAGGAGAACTCTCGTGCGATGTCTTTCGTAGAAAGATTGAGAGCTACACAAGTGAGGTCGTTAGCCAACTACTCACCAGTGAGATTCTCTATAATGCCAAAGAAAGTAAAATCCGATGTCCTAAATGTCAGCAAGGCACGATGCAGTTTTACGATAAGGTCGTTAGATGTAACAATGCCGACTGTGGCTTACCTATCTTTAGACTAAAGGCAGGTAAAATCCTGGATGAAGAGAGTATAAAGTCCTTAATTACAAAAGGAAAGACCGAAGTCATAGGCGGATTTAAGAGTAAGGCAAACAAGTCCTTTAGTGCTCAAATCACCTTTGATGCAGATTTTAATACATTATTTGTGTTCCCCGAAACGAAAAAAAGAAAATAAATAGTATCTTTACCACTGATTTCCATGTCATAAATCTTTCATGCCGTAAGGTTGATACTGATTTTAGCTTGGATTTTAGTGGTGGCACATCGGGAGGGATACCCGATGTGCTTTTTTTAGATACTTACGCTTATTATTAATCCACTAAAATCCAAAAGAATATGATACCTCAAAAAAATAATAGAGACTTCTCTTATTATGAACTATACCTTCTTTCCTATTTGAAAGAAAACCATCCCTTAGAAAGTACTAATATTACACTTATTCATCAAAGAGCAGAAGCTGCAAGTCAGTCGTATGAGGATGCTCGCCTTGATGGTTATGTCGTAGAGGCAGCACAGGAGATAGCCATGCAAAAGCTACTTCAAGGCTTGTATTTCTCTAAATATAACACCATCATAGAAGTTCTATGGAATGAGTTTACTGCCGAAGTGCCACAAGGCAATGCTCCCGATGTAGCCCTTGCCCTTTTACCTCTACTAGAACATGTTTTTACAAGTTATGACCTATCAGATGATTTCGCCTACTCCTCTGATTATGAATTGCTATACACAGAGCTTGTAGGAGCAATCTTAATGCTTGCCCAAGAACATGGCATTTAATCGTAAAGAGAAACTTCACGATAACATAGAGGCTATACGCACGGTATTTACTTTAGAGAAACAGCAACGTCCAGCTACCTCACAAGAGCGTGAGGTGCTGGAGCGTTATTGCGGTTTTGGCGGTCTAAAGTGTATCTTAAACCCAGCCTCTACGCTTATGGATGCTGCTCAGTGGACTAAGTCAGACCTTGAACTTTTTCCCTTGACGATAGAACTACATAAGCTTATCCGAGAAAATACAGACTCACAACAGCAGTATAAACTCTATATGGATAGTTTAAAAAGTTCTGTGCTAACAGCTTTTTATACCCCACAAGAGATTGTATCAGCCTTAGCCGATAGCCTAAAAGAAAAAGGCATCACTACCCATCGCCTCTTAGACCCCTCTGGTGGTCAAGGGGCTTTTGTCGATGCATTCACAAGAACAAATCCTCAAAGTGATGTGATGGCTTTTGAGAAAGACATCCTTACAGGAAAGCTACTCGCTGCCCTTTATCCTGATAAGAAAGTGCGAGTGGAAGGCTTTGAAAAGATAGAAAAGCCGTTTATGAATTACTTTGATGTGGCTTCCTCAAACATTCCTTTTGGTGATTATAAGATGTTTGACCCAGCTCTTGATGATACACAAGAAAGACGCTTTGCTAAAAACAGCATTCACAATTATTTCTTTGTAAAATCCTTAGATGCTGTTAGAGAAGGTGGATTGGTAGCGTTTATTACCTCACAAGGTATTCTTAATGCTCCCTCCAATGAACCGATACGTCAGTACCTGATGCAGCAGTCGCATTTGGTATCAGCCATCCGTCTGCCTAATAATCTTTTCAGTAATCATGCTGGAACAGATGTAGGAAGTGATTTAATTATTCTACAAAAAGATACTTCTAAGACAATACTTGCTCCGCAGGAGGAAGCCTTTATACAGCTATCCTCACTTGAAAATGGTATTTTACAGAATAGCTACATAGAGCAAACAGCATCTATTGTTCATACGCAAGCACGCATCGGGACAGACCCCTATGGTAAGCCTACTCGTATCTATATCCATGAGGGAGGCATAGAGGCGATGGCAGAACAGCTACGCTCTATGCTCTCTCGCGATTTAAGTCAGCATTTAGATACGGACTTATATCACAGGAACTCACCCTTTCAAGAGCAAAGCATCCCATTACAAGAAAAGCAAGTAACACCAAAGGTAGAAATAGCTCCTAAAGTAGAAGTTCAAGCTACTATCAAAGAAGAAAAACCAGAGATAGAAGCACCCGTAATGACCCTCTATGATTTATTTGGCTTTTCAGAAGAGGAAAGAACTGTTTTAGAAAAAGGAGGAAAGAAAAAAGCGAAGAAAAATGTAATTAAACAGCCCATAGCCAAAGAGGTTAAAAAGGAAAGTCCAGAGCCTACAATAAAAGCTACTCCCATCGTAGAAAAAGAAGAAGAGATAAAAATTGAAGCGACTCCTACTGCTACTACAAAGGAAACAGCAGCAGCTACTTCCACAAACGAAAAATCAAGAGAGGAAGAAATCTATGATAGTATTGATTGGGAAACCAATCCTCCTATAAATGGTTTTTACGAGGCTATGTACAATCTTGGTGCAGAGCGAAGAGCTGAATTATTAAAAGAGATAGCAGAACAAAAGCAACAAGCATTAAATCTTCAAAAGCAAGAAGAGGCAGCTAAAGCAAAGGAAGCTCTCCTTCAAATAAGAGCCTTTACAGGAAAAATAGAACCTCACTACAAGGAAGGTTCTTTAGTTCAAATCTCCGCAGAGCAGGTAGGTTATCTTAAAGACATCACTTCCTACGGAGCGATGTTTCATCCCTTAGATATAGATAACTTCCAAAAAGGGAAGATAGAACTATATATTGGTATTCGTGATAGCTATGAGCAGTTGTATCGCTATGAAGCAGAAACACAAGAGCCAAACGACAGTGCCCGTATGCGCTTAAATACACATTATGATGAATTTATAATGCGTTACGGCGCATTGAACGCTAAGGCAAATGCTAAAGTGCTATTAATGGATGCCGCAGGAAGAGATATTCTTTCATTAGAAAAAAGCGAAGAGGGAAAATTTATTAAAGCAGATATATTTGACCACCCTGTTGCTTTTGCTATAAATAATATAACCCATGTAGATACAGCAGAGGAAGCCCTCTCTGCATCACTTAATAAATATGGTGCGGTAGATTTAGCATATATGGAAACCCTTTGTGATAATAATGCTGAAGAACTTATTGAGGTATTAAAAGGGCGTATCTATTATAACCCCTTAGTAGATAACTATGAGATAAGAGACCGTTTTATAGCAGGGAATGTCATAGAAAAAGCTGAACAGATAAGCCAATGGTTAAAGGAAAACCCTCACTCAGAGCGAGCGGAGGAAGCTCTTTTTGCTCTAAAGGAAGCTGCACCTCGTCCCATTACTTTTGATGAGCTGGATTTTAACTTAGGAGAGCGATGGATACCCACAGGTCTTTATACTACATACGCATCTTATCTTTTTGATACAAGGGTGAGTATCTCTTACTCAGATAGCATGGATGATTATTCTGTAGTCTGTAATGCTAAGAATGCAAAGATATATGACCAGTATGCTGTAAAGGGAGAGTTTAGAACCTATGATGGCATAAACCTACTGAAGAATGCACTACTAAATACTGTTCCCGATATTACCAAAAGTAATGGAAAGGATGAAAATGGAAATACCATTAAGGTGCGAGATAGTGAGGCTATACAGCTTGCCAACAGTAAGATTGATGAGATAAGAAACGGCTTTACCGAATGGCTACAAGAACAGTCCCCAGAGTTCCAACAGCGATTGGCAGATTTATATAATCGTAAATTTAATTGCTTTGTGCGACCAGCCTATGATGGCTCGCACCAGACCTTTCCTGATTTAGACCTTAAAGCCCTTGAAAAAGGCTATGGAATTAAGGATGTGTATCAGAGTCAGAAGGACTGCGTTTGGATGCTAAAACAGAA
>CAZYQA010000071.1:0-9215 GCA_964649555.1 uncultured Muribaculaceae bacterium | reverse complement strand
GTTTTGGTTGTGTAAAAATAGACAATAAAAATCAAATTTATGAGAGCGGAGTATCTCTTGAATTGGCAACTTTAAGAGCCAACAATATTAAAAATGTGATATACGACATAAGTTTTAATATCCCCAATGAAAAAGATTCTTGCGTAGCAGGAGCACTAAATCTGAAATTTGATCTTGATAAAAAAAACTACAAAGAGAATCTGATCATAGATTTTAAAGAGAACCAAAACAATATTATTTCTATCAAAGCAAACGATAAAGATTGCGATTATATTTTCAAAAACGAGCATATTATCATCCCAAAAAAATATTTAAAAGATAAGCAGAATAATATCTATATCGAATTTATCGCAGGTGAGCAATCATTGAATAGAAACGAAGATTATAATTATACCTTATTAGTACCCGATAGAGCAAGAACTTTATTTCCATGCTTCGATCAACCAAACCTTAAAGCGCAATATAATCTTGCATTGAGTATCCCTAAAGCATGGGAGGCTATAGCTAATTCCCCTGCAAAAGATACTCTTTTATCTAATAATATAAAAACAATAACTTTTGCCCCTACAGAGCCTTTAAGCACATATCTATTCTCATTTGTTTCTGGCGATTTTCAAAAATCAACTCATAGTGATGGGAAAAGAGAGATCAAAATTTATCACAGAGAGAGTGAAAAACAGAAGACAGATCAGTTGGAGGATATTGCCAAAGAGGTATTTGCCTCTGTGGATTGGCTGGAAGATTATACTGCTATCCCTTACCCATTTGCAAAGTATGATCTTATAATCTTGCCGGGGTTCCAATATGGAGGAATGGAGCATACAGGTGCTACATTATATAATAACAGAACATTATTTCTGCCTCAATCCCCTACACTTGCCCAGAAAATGTCGAGAGCGCAACTTATTGCCCATGAGACTGCACACATGTGGTTTGGAGATTATGTAACTATGGAATGGTTTAGCGGTGTGTGGATAAAAGAGGTTTTTGCAAACTTTTTTGCCGCACAAATTTGCAGGCCTCTATTCCCCGATCTTGATTTTGATGTAAATGATCTGGGCTTTTATGGAGCCGCTTATGCAGAGGAGAGAACAGACGGAACAACTTCTATCGAGCAAGATTTACCAAATCTAAAATATGCAGGATTGATTTATGGTAATATTATATATCAGAAATCTCCTGTGGTAATGAATATGCTATATAATCTTTACGGAGAGGAGAGTTTCAAACAAACTATAAGAGATTATTTATCAAAATTCGGATACTCAAACGCTTCTTGGGATGATTTTGTAGAGGTTTTAGCCAATAACAAACCTCAGAATCTGGATATAGACCCTAAAGAGTGGAGCAAATATTGGGTGTATGGCAAAGGGATGCCACATGTTAAAATTACTGATGATGGAATTATTGATATTATTGAATCTCCTCAAACACCTAGAATTGACTCGATTGAAGGGCATTTTATTCCAAACCTCAACGGTAAGTTTTACGGCTATATTCAAATGCGCTCATCTGATATTGATTTTGTGCTTGATAATTTGTACAAGAATGCTGCATTCAAGCCTTTGCTTGCTAAAAAAGCAATATATATGACATTAAATGAGAATTGGTTAAATGATAATATCGATTCAAAGAGATATTTAGAGAGCTTGCTCAGCTATCTTGAAATAGAGAAAGATCCTCAAATCTTTCCATCTATATTATCAAGCATAGGGAGTATCTGTTCAGAGCAGAAATATTCAGCACAAGGGGATATTGATAGCAATTTAAGATTATTATCGGAGCAAAGATTAAAGGAGTTTATAAACAATAAAGCTAATGAGAAATTTGCAGCGCAAGCATTCAGAACATTAAATTCAATTGCTGTATCTGAGCAAACGCTTAACGAAATTTACAATATATGGGACACCCAAAAGACTACTATCAAGCTCAATGATAGGGATTACACCTCTATTGCTTATCAATTAGCCCTTAAATTCCCATACCTATTAGGTGATAAAGCTCCATTATCATCAAAAGAGATTATTCAAAAACAACGTAGCAGACTAAAAAACAGGGATGAGATAAGAGAATATGATTTTGTTTCCAGAGCAACATACTACCAAGGGGAACAATTGGATTCATTATTCTACTCCTTGATGGATGAAGAAAACAGAAGAATTGAGCCATGGGCAGGATCATTATTATCTTATATTAATCACCCTATCAGAGGAGAATATACTTTAAAATATATTAAACCGGGCTTAGAAATCTTACCCGAAATTCAAGCTACGGGAGATATCTTTTTCCCTAAAAGATGGTGTTCATCACTTGTGGGAGGGCATAAGAGCAAAGAGGCTAAAGATATTATTAATATTTATTTATCAGAAAACCCGGATTTATTACCTTTGCTGAAAAATAAGCTCTTACAGAGCACCTATCATTTAAAAAAGTATAATTAGTATGATTACCTTTATTGTTTTCATCTCATTATTAATTATAGGCTATTTCACTTATGGAGCCTTCATTGATAAATTCTTCGGAGCAGATCCTGAAAAAGAGACTCCGGCTATTAAAATTAATGACGGAGTAGATTATACGCCATTAAAGCCTTGGAAAATATTTGTTATCCAGTTCTTGAATATAGCGGGGCTGGGGCCCATCTTCGGAGCTATCATGGGAGCTGCTTACGGGCCTATTGCTTATATATGGATTGTGCTGGGGTGTATTTTTATGGGAGCTACGCATGATTATGTATCAGGTATGCTCTCTATAAGAAATAACGGAATGAGTCTTCCGGCTATTATAGGAAAATATCTTGGTAACGGCTTTTCAAGATTTATAATTTTCTTTACGGTATTCTTATTAATGGCTGTAGGTGCATCATTTGTAAATGGTCCTTCGGGGCTACTTGCCAACCTTACAGGGTGGGATTTCAAGATTTGGTTATATGTTGTTTTTGCATATTATATCATTGCAACTCTGCTTCCGGTAGATAAAATTATTGGTAAAATTTATCCGTTTATGGGTGGAGCTTTACTTTTTATGGCTGTAGGGATAGGTGTAATGATTATTGTTACGGCAGCCAGAGGCGAAACACATCTGGTGGAGCTCACCCCCGAAACTTTTAGAAATTTTAAGTCAAACGGAGCGGAATATATGCTTTTCCCTCTCCTTTTCATTGTTATTTCATGTGGTGCAATAAGTGGCTTTCATGCTACTCAGTCCCCTATGATGGCCAGATGTATGTGCAATGAAAAATACGGAAGAAAGATATTTTACGGTGCAATGATTACAGAGGGGATAGTTGCTTGTATATGGGCTACTGCTGCTATGGCATACTATAATGGGCCTGAGGGATTGAATATAGCAGCCGACAGTGGCTCTACCCCTGCAATAATTGTAAATAGTATTTGTGAAACATGGCTAGGTAAAGTTGGAGCGGTAGTGGCAATTATAGGGGTAGTGGTATGCCCTATTACATCGGGAGATACTGCTTTCAGAAGCATGAGGCTTATTATTGCCGACATTTTAAAATTCTCACAGAAGCCAATAAAAAACAGATTGATAGTATCTGTCCCAATCTTTATTTTAGCCTATATTATATGTAATATAGATTTTTCAATTATATGGACTTATGTGGGAATAGGGAATCAGATTCTAGCAACAATTACATTATGGGCTTGCGCTGCATATTTTGTTACTGCGGGGAAACCTCACTGGTACCTATCAATACCTGCTACTTTTTTAACTTACGTATGTATCTGCTTCTTCTTGGTAGCTCCTAATATACAAGGGGGATTAAATCTATCATCTTCTGTAGGGCACATCGCAGCTATGGTAATTACCACATTTATCTTTATTTTATTTATATATAATGCAAATAAAAAAAGGGGTAACAGAGGCTAATGTAAAGAAATAAGTAACTTTTTAACTTTAATTAAGATATTTAATTTGATGGGAAAATATTAGAACAGGTTAGCCTCTGCCATCCACAATTTATCAGTTTAAGAAAAAGTAATCTTTTGTACCTTTTACCCCTATGTAATTGAAATAGCTGGGAACGATCTCCCCTGTCACAACTACTGCTCTCCCTAGGTTACCCGGATAAGCTACAAGGTTTACTTTATCTCTGATTGTTCCTGATGGCAACTCCACCACAAAACTATTATTTCTATCCCTCTCTGCCATTGATGGAGCAATTACAAAAGACGCAGTAGAAGTGAATGGTGGTTTTATTCTTACAGTATTATTCGTAGGATCTCCCCCATATATAAAACCGAATACAGGTATATTCTTTTGCCCAACCATCCGTTTTGCCTCTTCTATTGTATATACCCCTGTAGGAATCCTTAATGCTATGTTATAATTATTATTTATCCATGTTCTGGAAGTATCAAAATCTACACTAAAATGGGAGTTATCCCCTTTAGAAGTCAAATATGAAAGATTCATCGTAACCATCTGATAGGGTTGAATGGCTTTGGTAAGCAGAGTAGTATCTTTACCCATAGATGAATATATAAGAGAGAAATAATCATCCCCAAGATATGCGTAGGATTTTTCATCATACCCGTAAAATAACCTATTTCCACCTTGCTCTATATGTACCCCTGAACCATAAAATTTTTCTTTAAACTCTTTTGTAAAATTAAATCTTACCCCTCCACTCAGCTGCTTACAACTTAGCTTAACATTTATCTGCTCATTTTCACCAACAATTATCGTTGTAGAATCCCCAAAAACAGGTGATACAAAACTTGGTTTATTCAACTCTCCGGATAATAGAGATATATCATATCCACCCGGCATTACATAGAAATCTTTTGGCCTGTTGCCATACTTTCCATTATAAACTTTTGCGCCATTGGTAGAATAAACTTTAAGAATAAAACTGTTGGTATCCTTTAATGTTGCAGAACTTTTCAGAAGATCACCATCTTCATAATAGATAGAACTTCCATAATTTGAATATGTATCTTTATCAATATTAAATGATAATAATACGGTAGCCTCATTGCTCTCTTTTGTAAGATCGCATGAAATTAATAAAAGGCTGAAAATTAATAATTGAATCACTCTCTTCATACTCATTTGTTTTCTGCAAAAGTATTCTCTCAGTAATAAAAGTTGGATGCCAAAAAAGCAATTTTTTTTGCACATTCTTTTTTTTGTTGTTTTTAAAAACTACAAATCCGTATTTAATCGTTTTTTTTAGTAAATTTGTTAGGTACCATTTTAATCTACTTAAACTAAATAATATGCATAAAATTGAAAAACATCCGGTGCTTCCAATCCCACCTGAGGATTTGGTAGAATTTTTATTTGAAGGCGAGTTGGTTAGAGGACAAAGAGGAAATACAATAGCTGCAGCTCTGCATCGAGCCGGACATATTGTCCATAATCATAGTATAAAAGGGAGAAAAAGAACATTACAATGCGGTATTGGAAAGTGTGGTGCTTGTGAAATGTTGGTTGATGGGAAAGTTGCAAGGATTTGTATCACAAATATTGATAATATAAAGAGCGTTGCAAGAATAGAGAATAGTGTAGAATCGAGTCTTGAAAATTTAAGACATTCACATTGCGATTCATTAGCTAATAAAAATGAAAATAAACGTATAACATATAAGACAACTGTTGCAATTATAGGTGCCGGGCCGGGTGGGCTTGCTGTGAGAGAAGAGCTAAATAAAGCGGGGATTGATAATTTTATTATTGATAATAATAATACTATCGGAGGGCAATTCAATATGCAAACTCACCAATTTTTCTTTTTTGAAGAACATAAAAGATTTGGGGGGAAAAGAGGTTTTGAGATTGCCGAAGGACTGGCTGGAGAGAACGACAAGGGTATATTCTTGAACTCTGTTGTATGGGATATTCTAGATAATAAGAGATTGGTAATTAAAAATATTAAAACAGGATCTGTATTCTATGTTATTGCTGATCAACTTGTGGTTGCCACAGGAGCTGTTCCATTTATGCCTGCATTTAAGAATGATGACGTTCCGGGAGTATATACGGCTGCTGTTGTACAAAGGATGATGAATAGCGAATTCACTCTGCTGGGGAAAAATATACTCACTATCGGCGCGGGAAATATCGGATATTTAACCTCTTATCAGGCTATGCAGGCAGGGGCAAATATCACTGCTATTATAGAGGCGAGCCCTCGTGAGGGGGGATTCCCTGTGCAAGCTAATAGAGTAAAAAGGCTTGGAATCCCAATTCTTACATCACATATCCTACTGGAAGCTATCCCAAATGATGATTATAGCGGAGTAATTGGAGCCATCATAGCTAAATGCGAAAACTTCAAACCTATCCCCGGCACCGAGCAAATTATCACAGGTATTGATTGTATAAATATATGTACAGGCCTTGTACCCGACAGCCATCTTTTCAAAAAAGGTAAGGAGGTATTTGGTAGAGCTTGCTATGGTGTTGGTGATGCTGTTAGAATTGGAGAGGGTACAACTGCCGTTTTAGGTGGCAAACAATGCGCTTATCAGATAATGGAGGAGCTTGGGGTAAAATATAATTATCAGGAGTACTTAACAATTGCTAAAGAATATCTCGATTCTCAACAGCACCCTATAAGAATATTAGATAAACCTATAATTCCTACTGAGGAGAGAATGAATGAAAAACCTTATGTAGTAGCTAATTGCCTATATGGTTTTGCCTGTAACCCATGTACATTTGCTTGTAAACATAAAGCAATTACAAAACCTACCACATCTTCTGTACCAACTATCGATTATAGTAAATGTATCGGATGTATGGAGTGTGTATATCAATGCCCGGGGCTAGCTATCTTTGGATATAACAAAACTAAAAACCAAGTTTTTCTACCTATAGAATTTGAAGTGTATGAGCAAAGTAACGTTGTACTGGTAAATGATAATGGAGAGAAGATAGGGAATGGTATTATAGAAAAAGTGCTAAAAAAAGAGAATAAAACCAATATTGCCAGAATAAAGATTACAGAGCAGATCGATTCGGATATAAATAATATAAAAGGCTTTATCCCTGATCAAGAGTACCAAAAGAGCATTAAAATAAAAGATAGCTCTAATATAAAACTTACTGGAACAACATATATATGCCACTGCGAAGATA
Organism: uncultured Muribaculaceae bacterium; assembly: GCA_964649555.1. Classification (GTDB taxonomy): domain Bacteria; phylum Bacteroidota; class Bacteroidia; order Bacteroidales; family UBA932; genus Egerieousia. The sequence continues at coordinate 2,111 of CAZYQA010000071.1, read as the reverse complement.
TTACAGAAGAGGATTTAATCTCTTTAATAAAAGGTAAAAAATCAATAACTGCAGATGAACTTAAACATATCACAAGGATAGGGATGGGAGCCTGCAGAGGAAAAAGATGCCTTGCCAGAGCAAAACAAACTTTATCTAAGCTTGGAGTAACTGTGACAGGTGAATTTACCCCAAGAGGCCCTATGGCTAATCTTGTAAATTTAGGAGACATAGTAAATGCTACGGAAAATCAACGCGATATTAATAGTAATAATTACGAATATTCTACAAAAGAGAATTTATTACTAAGCCATAATATCAAACATAGCATGAATATTAAGGTAGATGCTTTGATTGCTGGGGGTGGAATTGCTGGTTCTTCTTTATTCAGATATATGTCAGAGAGTGGGCTGAAACCTCTATTGGTTAATTACGAAGCTGGTAGCTCGTGGAGAAATATAGCAGGGGGAAGGCCTGCATTTAGTGTACCCGCTCTTGCTGATATTGCACATCATAATCTTGAAATCTTTAAATCATTACAAAGCTCTGCAAACATTGATTTCCATCTGATTAATTATGTAAATTTTGCACACGATGAGCAAACATATAATCAGCTAAAAGAATCAATGGCATGGTCAGACGCTAAAATGATTGATAAGAAAGATTTTCAAAAAGAGATTTCAGAATTCTTTAATCCAAATCTCAATATTTATGATCATGCTCTGATTACCAAAAACTGCTGGCAGGCATCACCCGGAAAAACGCTTGATCTACTTAGAAACATAGGTACGGCTAATGGAGGAGAGGTAATTGAGGGTGTTGAAGTAGTTGGCTTAGAAAAAGAGGGCAAAGAGTATCTGGTATTACTTCGATTAACAAATCTTTGTGGTAAAAACATCACAATAGGTGGCCATAATATTGATACAGAATATGTACTTGTTAAAACTCCAATCTTTGTAAATGCCCTTGGAGCAAATGCTGGTAAATTTGCACTCAAACTAGGAATTGAGACAAATCTATTCCCAGTAAAGCATCAGGCATTTATTACAAAAAGATTACCGCTCATTGGCAAAAACGGACATTGCCTTGATATGCTGATAGATAGGCGTAAATATAAAGGATTCTCGGCTGTATATGGGCAGCAATTAACAGATACGGGGCAAATCATAGGTTGTGCCTCCCCTATTTTGGAAGCTACCAGAGTAGAGAAGAATTTAAAATTCAGTACACAGGAGTTTTTGGAAATCGTTTCCGAGGTATTTACAGAGTGGCTACCATGCCTAAAAGACGTTGGATTCCAAGCAACTTGGAGCGGATATTATATTGAGCCAAGATATATAGTTGATCCCGAAGCGGGGCTATTTATAGGCATGAGAGGGCACGGATTTATGCTATCACAATATATTGCCAAACTATATGTAGATTATCTTATGGGTAAGCAGGTACCAGATTATTTCAAAGATCTGGGATTGAAGGGTAACGGGCTCAGTGAAACATCATTTAAATAGAATAGCAACGTCGTCGTTTTTGTAAGAAACGACGACGTTACTATAATTACTAGTGCGCACACTCATGTTTACCATCATGCATCTTGCACTCAACTCCGGAATCAGTGATTTTACCCTCAATGTATGCTTCAACAACATCATCTATTCGCCCGCTACATCCCATATACAATTCAATACCATTATTTCTAATTTTATCAATTGCCCCTTTTCCCATGCTTCCGGCAAGCATCTTGGTAACTCCCATCCTCACGAATTGCTCTGCAATATCAGATTTGCAACCACATCCGTTAGGTGATTCAATTTTTTCTTTATTCACTATTTTTCCATCTTCCAATGTAAAAAGAGTAAAATATTCACAATGCCCAAAATGGTCATCTACGTATCCGTTTTTGGTAGGTACTACTATTTTTTCCATATCAATTATTTTTTAGAAAACACCACCAAAGTTACTGATATAATAATAAGAACAAAACCTGAAATCTGACTTATTTCCAAAATCTCACCAAATACCAGATAACCAATTATAACTGCAGTTACCGGCTCCATACACCCCAAAATAGCTGTAGTTGTAGATCCTATGAATTTAATTGCATAAATCAATGATACATTAGATATTAATGTTGG
>CAZYQA010000070.1:0-9311 GCA_964649555.1 uncultured Muribaculaceae bacterium | reverse complement strand
CCTATTGAATTATATGCTAAAATGTTAGAGAAAAATGGGATTAAAGGGGTATTTATAAATGGTTCTTCCGGCGAGGGTTATATGTTGACGAAAGAGGAGAGGATGATTCTTGCCGAAAAGTGGATATCTGTTGTTCCATCCAATTTTAAAGTTATAGTTCATGTTGGTAGTTGTTGTTTAAAAGAGTCTGTTGAGCTTGCACAACATGCTGAAAAAATGGGAGCATGGGGAATAGGTGCAATGGCTCCTCCATTTCCTAAAATCGGTAGAGTTGAAGAGCTAGTGCAGTATTGTGAAGATATTGCTTCTGCGGCACCTTCGTTGCCTTTTTATTATTATCATATCCCTGCTTTTAATGGAGCATTTTTACCTATGGTGGAGATGTTAAAAGCTGTAGATGGACGTATTCCAAATTTCGCAGGAATAAAATACACTTTTGAAAGTTTATACGAATATAATCAGTGTAGGTTATATGGTAATGGTAAATATGATATGCTACATGGCCAAGATGAAACTATCTTGCCTAGTCTGGCACAAGGTGGAGCACAAGGTGGTATAGGGGGTACAACAAATTATAATGGTAAAGAGCTTACAGGTATAATCAGCGCTTGGAGCGAAGGGGATATTGAGAGTGCAAGAGAGAAACAAAATTTCTCGCAGGCTGTGATAAATGTAATTTGCAATTATAGAGGCAATATAGTAGGTGGTAAACGCATTATGAAATTAATAGGTCTTGATCTTGGCCCTAATCGTACACCTTTCAGAAATATGACAGATCAGGAGGAGGCTTCAATGAAGCAAGAGCTTGAAAGTATCAATTTCTTTGAGCGTTGTAATAAGTTTTAATATATAAATATATAATTATGACATTAGAGCAAAGGAAATACTTAGAAGAGTGTAGTATAAAATATCTTAATGATCTTCAGGAGAATATCATGCCTTTTTGGCTGAAATTCGGGCTTGATAATATTAATGGAGGTTTATACACTTGTCTTGATAGAGACGGCTCTTTAATGGATTCAACCAAATCTGTCTGGTTTCAAGGCAGATTTGGGTATATATGTGCTTATGCATATAATAATATTGAGAAAAAAGATGAGTGGCTGGCTGCATCTTTAAATTGTATAGATTTTATAGAGAAACATTGCTTTGATAAAGATAGGCACATGTTTTTTACCGTAACAGCACAAGGGGAGCCTGTGCAGAAGCGTAGATATGTATTTTCTGAATGTTTTGCTGCTATGGCAATGGCAGAGTATGCAAAGGCTACCAATGATAGTCACTATGCCGAGCGTGCTTTGGGTATATTCAGAGATATGATTTTTATGCTTCATGAGCCCGGTTTTCTTGCCCCTAAAACAACAGTGGAAGCAATAGGGCACTCTATTACAATGATGCTTATAAATGTAGCTGTTGTGATTAAACAAGTTGCCAATGATGATATTTTGGATGCTCAGATAAATAAATCTTTACATGATATAGAGTATTTACTCCTAAAGCCTGAATATAAAGCACTTTTGGAGATGGTATCACCTAATGGGGATCTCATTGATACTTGTGCAGGCAGAACTATAAATCCTGGGCATTGCATTGAGACATCTTGGTTCCTTTTAGAGGCAGCTAAAAATAGTGATCTTAAAATTAATGATCTTGCCCTTAAGATATTTGATTGGTCTTGGGAATGGGGATGGGATAATGACTTTGGGGGGATTATAAACTTTACAGATTGTAAAGGTTTTCCTCACCAAGATTATTCTCAGGATATGAAATTCTGGTGGCCTCAGTGTGAAGCATTGATTGCTTCGCTATATGCCTATAAAGTGAGCAAAGATGAAAAATATCTGGATAATCATTATCAAATTCATGAGTGGATATACAAGCATCTTGTAGATACCGATTATAGTGAATGGTATGGATATCTTCATCGAGACGGAAGTGTTGCTCAACCGGCTAAAGGTAATATTTTCAAAGGGCCATTTCATATTCCCCGTATGCTAATAAAAGCACATATTTTATGTAAAGAAATATTATTAGAAAAATAAATTAAAACCTAAATATTATGAAACAGTTTTACTTTTTGATTTTTGCTCTGGTAATGTCTGTGCAGCTTTATGCTCAATCTAAGACAATATCCGGATATGTAAAAGATGGTAATGGAGTTCCATTGATTGGTGCTACGGTTGTTGAGATTGGTACAAAAAATATTGCTACTACAGATCTTGATGGCTTCTTTTCGATTAATGCAGATGATAATTCAACTATTGAGGTGAGCTATATGGGGTTTACTACTCAGATGCTACCAATAAAAGGGAAATCATCTATTGATATTATTTTACAGGAGGATTCTGATTATTTAGATGAGGTGGTAGTGATTGGATATGGTACGCAAAAGCGTTCAACAATGACATCTTCTATTGCAACGATCTCTTCTAAAGATGTGAAAAAGCAAGTTTCCCAAAATGTTGCATCTTCGTTACAAGGAAGAGCTGCAGGTGTTGAGGTGGTTCAGCAAGGTGGAATAGCAGGAGCTGATGTAAATATAGTGATACGTGGAGCTGCTTCTCTTACAGCTACTGAGCCTCTTTATATTGTAGATGGAGTCTTTACAAATAATGGATTGACAACGATAAATCCTTCTGATATCGAGAATATTGAGATACTAAAGGATGGAGCTGCTGCTGCAATTTATGGATCAAGAGCTGCTAATGGAGTTGTGTTAATTACAACAAAAAAAGGTGCAAAAGGGAATATAAAAGTTGATGCTAATATTTCTTACAGCATTCAGCAAGTTACTAATACTCCAAAGTTCTTGAATGCTTCGCAATGGCGCTCATTTGCCAATATGGTATCTGATAATAGCGGATTGGCAAGAGCAAATGAGAATGTAAACCCTACAAACCCATCTGTTGATACGGATTGGGCTAAGGAGTGGATACAATATGCACCAATTCTGAATGCTGATGCAAGTATATCGGGAGGAAATGAGAATGGAGCATATTTGTTTAGTATGGGATATTTCGATCAAACCGGTATGACTCTTAATTCTGATTTTAAGAAATATAATGCACGTGCTAATTCATCTTGGAAATTCGGACGTTTCTTTGTTTCTGAGAATGTATCTGCAACTTTCAGGCATAAGACACCAACTTCTCAATTTAATATCGGTATGCCAACATTACCTATTAAAGATGAATTAGGGAGATATAGTTCATGGGGGCCAGATTATTATATTGAATCGGAGAATGCACGCCGTAATAATCCATTTGCCGGGCTATATGCAACAGATAAGTTTACAAGATATTTTGATGTTATGGGTGGGTTGAATGCAGGAGTAAATATTATAAAAGGTTTAACCTATACTATGTCTTTGGGAGGGAACTATTCATCTTCTCATGGATATACTCACACTCCTGTTTACTATTCTAAGTGGAATGAGGATGGTACTCCTGATACGGATTATGGAAATAATAAGAACTCTTTGTCGGAATCCAGAGGTGTTACTTATAACTATACTTGGGATAATATAATCAACTTTAATAGAACTTTTGGGCGCCATACAATTAATGCAACTTTGGGACATAGCTGGATGAGAGAGTTTTACAGAGGGCAATCTTATTCTACAATAGATGATTTAGGTGCATCCAATATAGTAGGTGTTAATAATGCTACTGGAAAAATATCTTCGGCGGAGAAAAAATCGGCATTGTTATCTTTCTTTGCTCGTGTGAATTATGATTATGATAATCGCTATATGATTTCAGCTACCGTACGTAGGGATGAATCTTCAAAATTTCATAAAGATAACAGGGTGGGTTTCTTCCCTTCGGTATCTGTGGGATGGAATGCTCATAATGAGACATGGTTTAGAAATTCAGTTGTCAGTTTATTAAAAATTACTGCTTCTTATGGTGAGTTGGGAGCAAACTTCTTGGAGCCTTATAACTTTGATAATATCGCATTCGGGCCAATTGCTTATACTGTAGCAGGTGTAAGATTTGTAGATGGTAGAGCTGCTTATCTAAAAACTAAAGATCTTAAATGGGAAACTTCAAAAACTTCGGATATTGGCTTTGAAATAGGATTTCTTGATAATTCACTAACATTTAGTGCAAACTATTTCTATAAAAAGAATACAGATCTTTTAGCTACAATTAATTTGAACCTATCATCTGGGCAAATTTTTGAGATAAATACTTCAAATGAGACACCTTATGTAAATACGGCTTCAGTAGAGAATAAAGGTTTTGAGTTTATGCTTAATTATAGAAAAACGATTAATAATGATTTTACTATAGGAGCTTCGGCAAATGTATCAACATTAAGAAACAAGGTGCTCTCACTGGGAGATAATGTTCAACCTATCACAGCAGGAGCTTATTCATCAAAATTTAATGATGCCGCTACTATTACCACGCCGGGTTACCCTATCGGATCATTCTACGGCTATAAGATAGATGGGTTTGATCATAACGGGAATTTTGCATTCCATGATAAAAACGGAGATGGAAATATTACAGCAGATGATAAGTATATTTTAGGCAATTCGATACCTGATTTTACTTATGGATTAAGCATTGATGCTACATGGAAGAATTTTGATGCAAACTTATTCTTCAATGGTGTATATGGTAACAAAATATTTAATGCTAAGAAATATGATTACTATTTCAATTATGCAAATAATATGGTTGCTGATGTGCTAAATTCTTGGACACCAGATAATACATCTACAAATGTACCTATCGCTAAAACAACGAATAATGATGGTGGAAACTCTTTACCAAGTGATTTCTATATTGAGGATGGATCTTATTTCCGCTTGAAAAATATTCAGGTTGGATACACCCTCCCTTCATCTATGACTAATAAAACTTACATTCAAAGATTAAGAGTGTATTTTAGTGTTCAAAATGTTTTCACTCTTACAAAGTATTCGGGATATGATCCTGAGGTGAGTTCCAATACGTTGTTCTCTCGTGGAGTAGATCTCAATTCTTATCCAAATGCAAGAATTTATAGCATTGGTTTAAATCTATCATTCTAATAAATAAATATTGACAAAATGAAACGATATATTTTAATATTTACTGCTATTTTAAGCTCGCTTTTCGTAGCAAGTTGTAATGGTGTATTTGATGATTTATCTGTAAATCCAAATCAGCCAAGTATGGATGCTTACTTTAATTCACCTGAGGCTGTTAATACTGCCGTAATGACCTGTTATGGATATATTCAAACACAGAGATGTTTTGGTGCTTCAGCCTCAAAGACTAGCATAATCAGATCAGATGAAGCATCAAGTAATTCAGATTACGGGCGCCCCGGAATGTATGGATCATCTTTGAACTCAAGTTTTTATACTATTATGCAACCCTTCGGGCTACTCTACTCTACGGCTTCTCAAGCTAGCTATGTGATAGAGAATATTGATAAAGTTGAATTTAAAGATAAGGCGCTTAAAGATGCTTATAAGGGGGAGGCATATTTTTGGAGAGCTTTTTCACATTATTATCTATTAACCTCATACAGACAAGTTGCCCCTATACGTAGAATGCCTCAAAGCTCATCAGATTATGTTCGCCCTTGCGAGAAACCATCTGATGTTTGGGATTTTATTATAGAAGATCTGGAAAATGCAAAAACATTACTTCCTCGTAAAGGTTTCTGGAAATCAGATAATGAAGGGCGTTTAACTTCCGGAGCCGCAGCTGCTCTACGTGGAAAATCATTCTTATATAGGAGTGGTATAGAATCTTTTTATGGAAGTGATAGTAAGACATATTATGATGAGGCAGCCCAAGAATTTGATGAAATAATCAAAGGCACTTATGGTAACTATTCTCTTGTAGAGTATGCGCATAATTTTGATGTTGCCAATGAAAACAATAACGAATCGGTTTTTGAAATACAATTTCTAGGAGATGTAGAGAACGCAGGGTTTAACCCAGGTTCTGCAACTTCAGGGCTTGCATTTGATACAAGAGGTATAATGCTACCCGGTACCGGAACAGGATATGAAGGGGTAGTACATGATTGGTTGTATGATACATTTGTAGGCTCAATAGATATGGATGGATTTACTGACATCAGGATGTTTTCAACATTACTATTTAATGACCTCAATAGCAAGATCAAACTTAGGCCGGGGCAAAGACTGAAAGGGCCGGGAGGATTTTTATTTGAGCAATATTATCCAAATGGTGATTTTTCGTCAGTTGCAAATGCTCGTACACATGTATATAAAGCAGCTTTCCTAAAGGGAATGGATTTGGCTATGCCAATGAGAAATAATACACCTACTAATTTAATAGGTGTTGGTGGAGGCACTAAAGAGTATATTTATAATCAACCTCGTGCGCATGGCGTGAATTGGAGATATATACGATATGCAGATGTATTACTTATGTATGCAGAGGCAGTTATAAGTGGTGGAAAATCAGGATCTATTTCACCTGCAGATGCTTATAACCAAGTGAGGTCAAGAGCAAATATGAGCCCAAAAAATTCCATAACTCTTAATGACATAAAGAATGAAAGAATCCTTGAATTTGCACTAGAGGGGCACAGGTTCTTTGACCTATTACGATGGGGTGATTTAAGTGATAGATTTAAATCATTGGAGATAAGTGATCCGAATTTTAAACAATTTATATCAAATACAGAGTATCAAGGGTTTGTAACTAATAAGCATGAATGGTTACCAATTCCGATAGATGAGATTGAATCTAATCCACATGCTGTACAAAATCCAGGTTATTAAATCAAAAAAATAAAAAATGAAAAAAGTAATATATACAATTATATTTTTAACATCTGTTATTGCATGTAATAATAAGCAATGTGATGTTAGTTCATCAAATGTTCTATATAATGGAATTGAGTTGCCAGAACAATGGCCACCAAGATACGATTCTCCTAAGCAGGCTGCTGCAATGCCGGTACCATATTTAGAGAATAAGCCTAATGTGATCCCGATAAATGTTGGAAGACAATTATTTGTTGATAACTTCTTAATTTCTGAGAGTAATATGGGAACGATGTTTCATAAACCACATTTTTATGAGGGTAATCCCGTATTGGAGCCTTCTGAGAAGTGGGAAGAGACTATCGAAGGGGCACCTTATGCTGCTCCATTTAGTGATGGAATATGGTATGATGAAACTGATAAGAAGTTTAAGATGTGGTATTTGGCTGGTGCCGGAATGCTCCATAAAGAGGATAAACAAACATTCTATACATGCTATGCTGAGTCTTTAGATGGTAAAAACTGGACAAAAGTAAATACTGATGTTTATCCAAATACCAATATTGTTGATACCTGCAATAGGGATGCAGCAACTATTTGGCTTGATAAATTAGAAAAAGACCCGTCAAAAAGATTTAAGATGTTTAATGTAGAGCGTAGGCCTACAGATAGACGTTGGCAATTCATCCTTAAATACTCTGCCGATGGAATACATTGGTCGGAAGGGATTGCTCAATCCGGAGATTTATATGACAGATCATCTGCTTTCTACAATCCATTCAGAGGTGTTTGGTGCCTAAGTATGCGATTCGGTACAGATGTTTCATCTCGTTCTCGTAGCTATTTAGAAGCAAAAGATCCAGAAACGGCAGTATCTATGGCTCATAGGATAAGACGTGGTATTGATGATCAGAATATTGTATATTGGTTTACACCCGATGCAAAAGAGCTTCGCCATCCTAAATATCCTGAGGTGGATCCGGGGATCTATAATTTTGATTGTATAGCTTATGAGAGTATAATTCTGGGGCAATATTCTGTATGGCAAGGGCCGGAAAATCATATTTGTGATAAATTGGGTATTCAAAAAAGAAACGAAATTATGCTAGGCTATTCAAGAGATGGCTTTCACTTCTCGCGCCCATCTTATGAGCCGTTTATGGCAGTAAATGAGGTTGAGGGTGCATGGAACTGGGGAAATATGCAATCCATCGGAGGTGTGCCTTTGATAGTAGGAGATTCATTATATTTTTATTCAAGTGGCCGTCGCCTAAATAAAATTATGTGGGATAGCTACACTTCAACAGGCCTTGCAACACTTAGAAGGGATGGTTTCGTATCAAAAACTGCCGGCAGTGAAAAAGGATACCTGACAACTGAAAAGATAATATTTGATGGTAAATATTTATTTGTAAATGCAGATGTAAAAGGGGAGTTCCAAGTTGAGGTGCTTAATGATAAAGGGGATGTGATAAAAGGGCTGACAAGCAAGCTGGACAAATTTAACTCTACTAAACAATATCTTTTAGATTTGTCAAAAGTAGCAGGCAAAGAGGTAAGACTTAGATTTACAATGACAAACGGTAATCTTTACTCTTTCTGGGTTTCACCATGGGAGAGTGGAGAGAGTAGGGGGTATACTGCCGGAGGTGGTCCCGATTTGTCAATTACCGGTATTGATGAAAAAAGCAAATAAGCTATGAGGTGTAACATTTTCTTTATAGGTTTAATAGCTATTATGCTGTTTACTTGTTGTGAGAAAAACAAAGTGGAGCCAGTTCCGGAGTCTAATCCGGGTCCGGTTCCAGAAACACCTGTAATTCCCAATCCCGATCCCAACTCTAAGGTATTATATAATGGTATTGTGCTACCCTCTTCATGGCCCCCATTTAGTTCGTCATCGGCAAATATTTATGCTGGGATGGATCCGGCATACTTAAAAAATAAACCGGAGGTTATAGATATTACAATAGGGCGTCAGTTATTTGTAGATGATTTTCTTATAGATAATACTAGCCTTAAAAGAGAGTGGTATCAAGCTCAATGGCACACCTCAAATCCTGTATTTGAGCCACAAACAGAGTGGGAAATGCTCGGAAATAAAGGGGGTGGTTTTGCTGCTCCATTTAGCGATGGTATATGGTATGATGAAGTGGACAACAAGTTTAAGATGTGGTATATGGCAGGTGGAAAGACTCATGGAGATGGGAATCAACTTACTTGCTATGCAGAATCTATAGATGGAATAAATTGGACACGCCCCAATCTAAATGTAGTACCTCAGACAAATATAGTCCATAAAGGTAAAAAAAGGGATTCTTATACCGTCTGGTTGGATAAGACAGAGAAAAACAGCTCCTATCGATATAAAATGTTTGGTGTATATGGTGGAGCAGGAAACTGGAAATATCACTATCTCACCTCCTCTGACGGCAAGGCATGGAGAGAGCAGAATGAATCAAAGCTAATAGCTGATCGTTCAACAGTCTTTCATAATCCGTTTCGTGGTGTATGGGTATGGTCTATGCGCCATAATGTGAGGGTAGATGCTTCAAATTTGGTGAGA
>CAZYQA010000069.1:0-9439 GCA_964649555.1 uncultured Muribaculaceae bacterium | reverse complement strand
ACTTAATGATAGAGGATTTAAATATCTTTCCACTCCTTGAGACTATTGAAGAATACAATAATCCAAAGTGTAAGCCCGCAAGCAACATAAATATTGTAATAACTATCTCTATAGGAAAAGAATTATATGCCTTAATAGATTCATTTTTTGTGCTAAACCCCCCTGTAGACACTGTACTAAAAGCATGATTTACAGCATCAAAAAAATCCATTCCGGCAAGGATCAGACAAATTGTTTGCAAAATAGTTAAACCAATATAAACTGTAGCAATTACCCTTATCGTTTGTTGAGTTTTAAATCTGTAATTCTCTTTAGAAAGTGAAGATATCTCCATCTTACTAAGCCTCATTTTAAATGTACTCACACTAGGTAATATCAGAAGCATGAAGATAACAACACCTATTCCACCAAGAAAATGGGTAGAAGACCTCCAAAAGAGCAAACTTTTAGGTAGAGATTCTACATCGGTAAGAATAGTAGCTCCTGTAGTAGTATAGCCCGATACACTTTCATACCAAGCATTTATCAGGGTAAACTCCCCTCCCCAAAGCACATAAGGTAACATGCCGAAAAGGCAAGAAAGAATCCAAGAGAAAACAATAATGAAAAATCCCTCTTTTATATTTATATTAGAGTGTTTTCTCACAAAAATCAACGGAAATAGACCTGCCGTGGCAGTGATTACTGCACTTAATAACAAAGGTGAAAATGCTTGATCAAAATCATTGAGTACAGATGTAATTACACCAATAAACATAAACACAGCATTAAATACCAATGCTATACCGATATTTCGAGATATAACGCTTATATTCATAATGCTATTGATCTAATTGTTTTGATAAATTCTTATTAGAATCAATCAACTCTTTTACGCTTTCGTTTAGTTCATCCAACTCATCGTCAGACTCTATCTCTACATTGTAGCTTTTCTTGAATTGAATATATTTTTCAATTCCCTTAGTAATAGCAAGCAAAGGTGCTATAAAATAAAAGTTTATAAAGTAATTAAAAAGAAAAACTAAGACAATACCAATAGCTACAGCCACCACACCCGGCATAAGAGATCTATAAAAACTATCGCTCAAATTTTGAGAATTTTCTGCCAAAGACTCTTGGGATATGAGCGTTAAAGATTGGATATACTTACGCAATTTCATATAAACGGGATATAAGTTATTGAAATACCAATGCCTTCTTCCTTGATATGGACCTTCCCATATTTCGGGAGCTTTATTCATCACATGCATATATGCTGTAAATGCATATAATACAGAGTCAGCCATTTTTCGCTCAAGATCATTAGAGTAAATACTTTTTACATTATTTAAATGAGTCACAAAACGCATATCCGTTGCCAGATCAGGCACAGAGGCAGTTGTATCCTCTCCTATCCCTTTTAACAAAATAAAATTATACTCATCGGTTATCTCTAACAATAATCGTGAAGCATTTATACTCGAAATGTTGTCTGAAATTACAGTTGACACAGATCTTCTCATGCTTATAAGTTCATATATTGCTATCAAGCTAGATAACAACAATATAGCACCAATAAGCACAAACCCCAACGAAATCTTTTTCTTTATACCTAATTCCTTCATAAGTTAAAATAGAATAATCGACAAATATAACAAAAAAAAGAGAAGTTGTCTAAAATTGTGATTTTGCTATTATGCTCTTACAAGCCTAAAACACCTAATTCTATAGCAACTTCAAAAAAGTTTGGCTGTCCAATTTTATTAATTGAACAGCCAAATTATCTCAAGATCTTAGAATCTTTCAGTAAAAATTATTTTACTTTAGACATACATTTGATCAAATCAAGAACTTTGTTTGAGTAACCCCACTCATTGTCATACCAAGATACAACTTTAACGAAAGTTGGAGTTAATTGGATACCAGCTTTAGCATCGAAGATAGAAGTTCTAGCATCACCGATGAAATCTGCAGAAACAACATCCTCATCTGTGTAACCTAAAATACCTTTTAATTCATTCTCAGAAGCATCTTTCATTGCTTGGCAAATCTCAGCATAAGAAGTACCTTTAGCAAGATTAACAGTTAAGTCAACAACTGAAACGTCTAATGTAGGAACACGGAAAGACATACCAGTTAATTTACCGTTTAATTGAGGGATAACAACACCTACAGCTTTAGCTGCACCTGTTGATGAAGGGATAATGTTTCCACCAGCAGCTCTACCACCTCTCCAATCTTTAGCAGAAGGACCATCTACAGTTTTTTGAGTAGCTGTAGTAGCGTGAACTGTAGTCATTAAACCGTCAACGATACCAAATTTATCGTTAAGAACTTTAGCGATAGGAGCTAAACAGTTAGTAGTACAAGAAGCGTTAGAAACGATAGCCTCACCTTTGTAAGTATCAGTATTAACACCGCAAACGAACATAGGAGTAGTATCTTTAGAAGGAGCAGACATAACAACTCTCTTAGCACCAGCTTGGATGTGTAACTCAGCAGTCTCTTTAGTTAAGAAAAGACCTGTAGACTCAACTACATACTCAGCTTCAACTTCATTCCATTTAAGATCAGCAGGGTTTCTCTCAGCAGTTACTCTGATAGCTTTACCATTAACGATTAATTTTCCATCTTTTACTTCTACTGTACCATTGAAACGTCCGTGAACTGAATCATAACGTAACATATAAGACATGTACTCAACATCAATTAAGTCGTTAATTGCTACAACTTCAATGTCATCTCTTGTTTGTGCTGCTCTGAACACTAAACGACCAATACGGCCAAAGCCATTGATACCTACTTTAATTTTACTCATTTTTTCTTGTATATTAAATTAATTAACAAAAATTTCCTTGTGAATATGTTTTTGCTTTTCTTCAAAAACCGTGCAAATTTAATTATTTTGATTGAAAAATAACTATCTTTACGAATAATTTTTTAATATTTTTTTAACATAGCAAAAAATGGGTTTAGAAATATTGGTAACTAATGATGACGGATTCTATTCAAAAGGGATAAACACCTTGGCAGAATTACTATCAAAATATGGAAATATAACAGTTTTAGCTCCAAAAGAGGGACAATCAGGAAAATCAGTAGCACTTACATTAGAGAATACTATAAGAATACACCATGTTGATAAAAAAGAGACTGACAATGGGCATATTAACATCTACTCTTTGACAGGAACTCCGGCAGATTGTGTCAAAATGGCAATGAATAGATTTTTCAAAAAAAAGAAGCCTGATTTGCTTGTTTCTGGAATAAATCATGGCTCAAATGCATCTGCAGGGGCTATTTACTCAGGAACGCTGGGAGCTTGTGCCGAAGGTACCCTATATGGTATTCCTTCAATTGGGTTTTCACTAGATTCTCATAGCCATAATCCTGATTTTAGCGGAGTTGAAGCATATATTGAAAAAATAATAGACAACTGTCTTAAGTTTCCGGCTAAAAAAGGAGTCTACTTAAATATAAACTTTCCGGATCTACCTGCAGAAAAAATAAAAGGAATACGCTTTGCAACACAAGGTAAAGGGATATGGATCAACGAGTTTGAAGAGAGAACTGATCCTCATGGCAGAGATTATTACTGGATGAAAGGTGATTTTATCAACCAAGATACTACCGAAACTGCTGATCATTTGTTACTTCAAGAGGGCTATATCACTATAGTTCCCCATAAAGTCGATAGCACAGATGAGGCGGAAATTGCAAGACTAAGTGAGAAATGGGGGCTGTAAATTAAATACCATAGTTGATTAAAAAAGTATTATTTTAAAACTACTTAATACACTATATTAACCACAATGCGATATTATATTGTAGCCGGGGAAGCATCCGGAGATTTACACGGTTCTAACCTTATTAAAGGGTTAAAAGAAA
Organism: uncultured Muribaculaceae bacterium; assembly: GCA_964649555.1. Classification (GTDB taxonomy): domain Bacteria; phylum Bacteroidota; class Bacteroidia; order Bacteroidales; family UBA932; genus Egerieousia. Next base: position 5,572 of record CAZYQA010000069.1, on the reverse strand, counting down.
AAGATTCCAACGCTGAAATCAGATGTTGGGGAGGAGATTTAATGCAACAAGCCGGCGCTACTCTTGTAAAACATTACAAAGAGAGTTCTATAATGGGTTTCGTAGAAGTTGCATTTAATTTAAATAAGATATTAAAGAACCTCAAAGAGTGCAAAAATGATATTTTAAACTATAATCCCGATGTTGTAATTTTAATAGATTATCCTGGATTCAATTTCAAAATAGCTGAATTTGCTTTTAAAAAGGGCTTTAAAGTATATTATTATATTGCCCCTAAAGTTTGGGCATGGAAAGAGAGCAGAGTAAAAAAACTTAAGGCTTTTACAACAGAGCTATTTATTATATTCCCATTTGAAATAGATTACTTCAATAAAAAAGGGTTAAAGACAAATTATTGTGGAAACCCCCTTTTGGATAGTATAGATGGCTTTAAGTATTCACAAGAAACAAAAGAAGATTTTGCTAAAAGAGTAAACCTGAATCCTGAGAATGATTATATCGCCTTATTAACAGGTAGCAGAAAATCTGAAATTAAATTCTTACTTCCTAGAGTTTTAGAGATATGCAGAAGCTCACCTCAATACAATTTTATACTTGCTGCAGCACCGGGCATTGATAAAGAGCATTATATGCAAATTATAAAAGAGAAACCAAAGAACCTATCTATCATATTTGGAGAAACATATTCTGCGCTTAAGCATTCAAAAGCAGCAATAATATCTTCAGGTACAGCAAGTTTAGAGGCGGCATTACTAAATACACCGCAAGTTGTATGCTATGGCGGCAATGAAATCACATATAGAATAGCTAAAGCCCTTGTAAAATTAAAATATATAAGCCTTGCAAACTTAATACTTAATAAAGAAATTTTTAAGGAATTACTACAACATGATTGCACGCCAAACACAATTAGCAGTGAATTAGATGAATTATTAAATAATGAGCCATATAGAAATAATATGCTCAAAGATTATGCGCAAGTGAGAGAGGCACTTGGTGGAAAGGGAGCCTCAATTAAAGTTGCCGACAAAATGATTGAACTACTTAAAAAATAACTATTAAACTAACATTATGAAAAAATTTTACATTTACAAATATCAAGGTGCCGGAAACGACTTTGTTATTTTAGATAATAGAGATGGAAGGTATGACAAAATCTCTAATGACGACATAAAAAAATTATGTTGCAGAAGATTTGGAGTAGGTTCAGACGGACTTATGCTATTGGGAGATAGTGTAAAATATGATTTCTCAATGAAGTATTATAATTCTGATGGCAACGAGGGTAGTATGTGTGGAAATGGTGGTAGATGCTTAGTTGCATTTGCAGCGCATAGAGGAATTGAGAAATATGAATTTGACGCAATTGATGGATATCATATTGCACAGGTTTTAGAAAAGAGTAGCCACAGATGCATAGTAAGATTAAAAATGATTGACCTTAATGCTTATGATAGATATTCAGATAATTCATTCTTCTTAAATACAGGATCTCCACATTATGTTGAGTTTATAAATGATATAAAAAACTATCCAGTAGATGAAAAAGGGAAATATTGGAGATATCACAAAGATTTCACAGGTGGAACAAATGTAAATTTCGTAGAAATAGAAGGGAGCAAAATAAAAGTAAGGACATACGAACGTGGTGTGGAAGCTGAAACTTATGCTTGTGGAACCGGAGTAACTGCATCTGCAATATCAACATTTCTGCAAACAAAAAATAATTACTCCAAGTATGAAGATTTGGGAGAAGGTAAATCTTTCTATAAATATGATGTTGAAGCTCTTGGAGACAATTTAAATGTCGAGTTTATATATGACTCAAATAATAATAGATTTAGTGATATATATCTAACAGGCCCCGCAACATTTGTTTTTGAGGCCTGTATAGAGATCTAAAGATTATAATTTCTTGCACCGAATATACGGGTTCCTATTCTTACTATAGTGGACCCGTTTTTTATTGCCAACTCATAATCTCCACTCATTCCCATAGATAATTCATTAAAATTAGGGAATGATTTTGAATACTTTGATTTAACCTCATCAAATATCTCTTTCAAATGAGCAAACTCACCATCAACCTGAGTCATATTATCAGTAAATGTAGCCATACCCATTAATCCGCAAATCTCTACTCCAGCTAAAGGGCTTGCAACAATCTCATCAAGTAAACAAAATAGCTCCTCCTTAGAAAAACCTTGTTTGGACTCCTCTTTAGCTATATACACTTGCAAAAGAGACCTTACTCTTAGATTACTTTTTACAGCAAACTTATTGATTTCATAAAGTAGCTTTTCAGTATCCACAGATTGAATCAAATCAGCATAAGGGAGCACCATTTTCAGTTTATTTGTTTGTAGCTTACCTATAAAATGCCATTTAATATCTCCAGGAAGTTGCGGAGCTTTTGCAAAAAGCTCTTGAGGCCTATTCTCTCCGAATAAACGTTGCCCTGCATCATAAGCTTCTTGAATCGCTTCCACAGGGTTGAATTTTGAAACTGCCACCAACTTTACAGTGGGTGGCAGTTCTTTATTAAGGTTGTTAATCTCTTCTTTAATCATTACGATACTATTTCTTTCTTTGTTGCTGCTGTTTGCGTTGCTCTTCCATTAAAGCTTGTTGTTTTTTATACATATCATCAAGCCTCTCTTGGAACTTAGACTTTTTCTTAGTCTTATTACTTGCTGCTTTCGCTTGCAACCTCTCATAAATATCTTTTTCATTAACAAAATATTTTCTTATTACCCAAGTTTGAATAATAGTAATAATATTTGATAACATATAATAGAATGCTAAACCACTAGAGAAATTGTTACATAATACCAATAAGAAGATTGGCATAAAATATAACTGCATTACTCTCATACCTGCCATTTGAGGCCCGGTAGGCATCTGATCCATATTCATTCTAGAATAGAAGTACATAGATATAGCCATTAAAATTGCAAATAAACTTATATGATCACCATAAAGTGGAATATTAAAAGGCAAGTGCATTACAGAGTCATAAGTACTCAAGTCATCTGCCCATAAGAAACCTTTTTGTCTTAGCTCAAAAGATGAAGGGAAGAACTTAAACATTGCAAAAAGAATAGGGAACTGCAATATCATTGGTAAACAACCTCCGAACATACTTACTCCGGTCTTTTTATAAAGAGCCATCACCTCCTGTTGCTTCTTCATAGCATCCTCTTTTTTAGGATACTTCTCCCCTATCTTATCTACCTCAGGTTTTAATACCCTCATTTTAGCAGATGACATATATGATTTAAGAGTAAGAGGAGAAATGATTAACTTGATAGTGATAGTCATTAAAATGATTATAATACCAAAGTTCGCTATATACTTACCCAAGAAATCAAAGAAATTGATAATGAACACTCTATTGATCCATCCAATCAACCATCCTCCAAGGGGTACCAATTTCTCAAAATCCATCCCATAACTCTTTAATTCTTTGTAAAGATTAGGACCATAATAAAATTTAAATGGAATCTCAACAACATCTGCTGAAGTATAAGCAACTTGCATACGTGCAGCGCAATACATAAGATCCTTATCAGGATTCGTTTCAGGTGCTATTTTATATGAAAGATTACCAGATGAGAAGTTATTGTCAGCAACTAAGATAGCAGAGAAAAATTGTTGTTGGAAAGCAAACCATTCAACTTTTGTTTTGATATCCTCATTTGCTTCATCTTTTCTCAATCCAAGATCCTCAACAGAATTATCATTTGGATATTTAAAATCAATTGTAGAATAATTTTTCTCATTTTCAAAACCTCTCTCTAATCTAGGAAGAGTCATTTTCCAATCAACTCCCAATTGAGATACGTTCTTTGAAATATATTTATTCATACCAACCATTCTAACTTTGAAATCCATAAGATAACTATCTTTAGGCAAAGTATAAACATGATCGATATAAGCAGCCTCTCCAAAATTCAATCTCATCACCAATGATGTATCATTTTGCGAAACTCTTGTAAAATTGAAATCTGAAGTAGTAAGCTGTTGATCAGTAAAGAAATCAACACCAAAATTACTTGCTTTTTGCTTCATTAAATATAAATCAAGGCTATCATACGTATAATAGTTCTTAATTAATACCTCATAGGCTTGAGCACCTTTTGTTGTGAAGGTAATCTTTACCTTTTCATTCTCCAGGCTAAAATACTCCGATGCAGACCTGCTTGCCAACTCCAATAAGGAATCTTTGTAAACAGGAGCCGAAACAGCATTGCTATTCTGATAACTATTCTCATAGTTAATAGTTGCTGTATCAATCTTTGGTGCGTTTTTTAAAGCTTCGGCTCTTGCCGTAGAGTCTGCTACAAATTTTGCTCTTGCTTGCTCTTCATAATTCTTGGTGTTGTACCAGCTAAATCCAATCAATATAATTCCTATCAGTACAAAACCAACTACTGTATTCTTATTCATTCTTATAAAGGGTTACTCAAATTGTTTATCTATTATTTTTATTTTCTCTTCAATCTGGATTAGTTCAGCTTTTGCTATGTCAATTTTCTTCTTAATATCGACAATAAAAGAGTCAGCATTCTTTGATTTGGCAAAGAATCCCATGTTATTCTCTAGTGTTGATATATTAGATTCAATTTTTCTAAACTTCTGAATTAGTTTTTCTCTTTCAAATCTTAGGCCTCTATCACCTTTACCAAAGGTTTTAGCATCAGAAACCATTTTCTTAAATTTATTTAGCTTCTTCTCACTATCAATCGATCTGATATCTGAGAAATGTGCATCCATAGCGCTATTAAATTGCTTTTGAATCTTCTCTTTCTCTTTAAATGGTACAAATCCAATAGAGTTCCACTCTTCCGAGAAACTGCGCATAGCATTGACATTTTCATCTTTTGAATCACTTAATTCATAAGATTTTATTTTATCAATTAATGCTAATTTAAGAGCTAAATTATCCTCATATTTCTCATCGACCTCACCAAAGTGTTTAGACTTTCTCTCAAAGAAATTATCACAAGCAGCTCTAAAGCGTTTCCAAACAGCATCAGATTGCTTCCTTGCAACCGGCCCTATTTCTTTCCATACTTTTTGCAAATTAATCAATTGATCAGTTGCTTTTTTCCAATCATCACTAGCCATAAGAGCTTCTGCTTGCTCACATAATTCCTCTTTCTTTTTAAGATTTGCAAGCATTACATTTTTGAAATCTGCATAATATTCTCTTTTGGAGTTATAAAATTCATCACAAGCAGCTCTAAAACGATCATATATTTTTTGATTATCTTTTTTAGAAGCAAATCCTATAGATTTCCACTTGGTTTGAAGATCCTCCATTTGTTTAGAAAGAGAATTCCATTCATTTGAAGACTCAATTTTTTGTTTATTTATCTCTTCTGCTTGCTCACATAATTCTGTTTTAGCAGCAAGATTAGCTTTCTGTGCCTCTTTTAGAGTTTCAAAAAATGTTTGATGTTTCTTATTAATGATTGCTGTAGCAGCTTTAAATCTATCCCAAATAGCTTCTCTATCATCTTTAGCAACAGGACCTATCTCTTTCCACTCTTCATGCAACACTTGTAAA
>CAZYQA010000068.1:0-9476 GCA_964649555.1 uncultured Muribaculaceae bacterium | reverse complement strand
ATTATCAAACTAATACTTTGGAAGGGATAAAATATTACTATTTGGTAGCATCAGATGGTACTAATAAAGAGATTTCTTCCCCTTTAGCTGAGCCTAAGAGGGAAAGAAAGACAAATAATGATACCTTTATTTCGGGAGATAAGAAATATGAAGCAATTATTAAAGACAATAATATCTGGGTAAAAGATAATGCAACAGGAAAACTATCTCAATTGAGTTGGGATGGCTCACCAAACTCTTATTATACGGAGATATATTGGTCAGGGGATTCTAAAAAAATTGCAGCTATCAAAAAGAATGATACAAAAATGAGAACTATCCCTCTTATTGAATCTGCACCGGAAAAACAGCTTCAGCCACTATTACACTCTAGAAATTATTATAAACCGGGGGATCATATTCCAACCTATGAGCCTGCCTTATTCAGTATTGAAGGGCTGAAACGAATTGATATTGATACTAAACCTTACCAAGATCAATATTTTTTAGAGTTTGAGAGATGGAATGAAGATTCTGAAAATTTTGTAATTAAGTATAATAAGAGAGGACATCAGGTTTATCAGATTATAAATATAGATGCTAATACGGGTGAAGCCTTCCCTGTAGTGGATGAGAGATCAAATACATTTATTTATTATTACAGAACAATATTACGCTATATTGAGAATGGTAATAAATTAATATGGGCTTCTCAACGTGACGGATGGAATCACCTATATCTGATAGATGCCAAAACGGGGAATGTATTAAAACAAATTACAAAAGGGGAATGGGTGGTAAGAGATGTTATTGACGTAAATGAAAAAGATCAATACATATTATTATCCGCAAATGGCAGAAATAAAGGGGAAGATCCATACAATATTCACTACTATAAAGTATATTATAACACAGGTAAAATTGAAGAGTTAACACCGGAAAAAGGTAATCACATCGCAAAATTTTCACCTGATAAAACTTACTTTATTGATACTTGGTCTTCACCTACTGAGGCTCCTACTTCTGCTTTAAGAGAAATAAGCACAGGAAAGACAATTAAAGATTTTGGGAAATCTGATATAGATTCTTTAATGAAAACAGGCTGGAGAAAGCCTGAAGTATTTGTTGCAAAAGGGCGCGATGGCAAAACAGATATTTGGGGAAATATATATTTCCCTCAAAATTATGATCCGGCTAAGAAATACCCTGTAGTTGAATATATTTATGCAGGGCCGCATGATGCTTTTGTGGATAAAGATTTCAAAATTTATGACAGATATCATAAACTGGCAAATATGGGATTTATAGTTGTAACTATTGATGGTATGGGTACGGCTAACAGATCAAAAGCTTTCCATGATGTTTGCTGGAGAAACTTAAAAGATTCGGGGTATCCTGATAGAATATTATGGATTAAAGAGGCTGCTCGTAAACACAAATCTATGGATATTTCAAATGGAGTAGGCGTTTACGGATACTCTGCCGGAGGGCAAAGCACAATGGCTGCACTACTTTTCTTTGGTGATTTTTACAAAGTGGGAGTTTCTCTATGCGGATGCCATGATAATAGGATGGATAAAATATGGTGGAATGAGCAATGGCTTGGCTACCCAATAGGCCCTTGGTATTCTGAGAACTCAAATGTTGATAATGCACATTTATTAGAGGGTAAATTATTATTGATAAATGGAGAGTTGGATGATAATGTAGATCCTACCTCAACACTTCAGGTTGTTGATGCTCTTGTAAAATCGGGCAAGCATTTTGAGCAGCTATATTTACCTGGATATGGACATAGCCTGGGGGATGATTATGTAACTGGAAGAGTTTATGAATTTTTCTGGAGAAATATGAAAAAATAAAAAATAGGCTGTTCAAACGAACAGCCTTATTTCTTATATGTAAATTTTTAGATGAGCGTAACGCAAAAATCACAATTTTAGACAACTTATTCATCCTCCTCCATTAATTCTCTATTCATACTATACTTTCTCCACTTCTCTATTAAACTCTGCATATCTTGAGGGATATCATTTTCTAAAAATATATCCCCTTTTGTTGCAGGGTGCACAAATCCAAGGGTTTTGGCATGTAGTGCATGGCGAGGAAGTAGCTCAAAGCAGTTATCTATGAATTGCTTATATTTAGTATATAGGGTACCTTTAAGAATTCTGTCTCCACCATATCTATCATCGTTAAATAGTGGATGGCCGATATGATTCATGTGTACACGGATTTGGTGCGTACGTCCGGTTTCTAGTTTACACTCAATTAGTGTAACATATCCGAATCTTTCAAGTACTTTAAAGTGAGTTACAGCATGTTTACCCATTTCTCCGTCAGGGAAAACTTTAAATCTTAATCTATCGTTAGGATCTCTCCCTATATTACCTACAATTGTCCCTTCATCCTCTTTTACATTACCCCATACGATAGCTATATATTTACGCTCTATGGTGTGATCGTAGAATTGCTTTGCAAGATGTAGTTGCGATTCATCATTTTTAGCAATTAGTAATAATCCTGATGTGTTTTTGTCAATCCTATGAACAAGAATTCCAAGCCTTACATCATCATTATCAGGCCCTTTATCTATATTTAGATAATAAGCAAGAGCATTTACCAGAGTACCGCTAAAATGTCCGTGCCCCGGATGTACAACCAGCCCTGCAGGCTTATTTATTACCATTAAGTGCTCATCTTCATATTTGATGTCTAAAGGTATATTCTCAGGGCGTATTTCGGTTGCACGCCTTTGATATGGCATCACAATAGTGATGGTGTCACCCGGTTTTACTTTATAGTTTGCCTTAACAACTTTGTCATTGGCACGTACATATCCCGCTTCAATCGCTAATTGAATCCTATGTCTGGATACTTTTTCCATGTGGTTGGTAATGTACTTATCAACTCTGAGCATGGTTTGCCCTTTATCTACCTCAAATTTGTAGTGCTCAAACATTTGCTGCTCTTCATCTTCTTCTCTTACTTCTTCTACATCCAACAATTCAAGCTCCTCATTCTCTATATTGTATTTCTCCTCCTTCATATTCTATTCTTCTTCTTCGTCTTTTACTATTAATGTTTTATCTTTTGATAACCAGATATTTACAGATGTACCCATAGATACTCTATCTTGGTTTGCTGATGGCGGATCTTGCTTATATACAACTGCTTCTAAGGAGTCTGCATAAGTCTTAACTCCTCTATCATATACAACTCTACCCACATTTAAAGAGTTATCTATTAAATAATCTTTTACGTATTGGAATGGTTTGCCTTTCAAATTTGGAATAATTGCCCCTCCATCATCAGGATTAAGCCCTAATACTAAGTCTATTTCACTTCCGGTAGGTACCATTTGTCCTGTTTCAATAACTCTACCTTTATAAAGTTGAGATAAGACATTGTTGGTAGCAATATCTTCTTTATATATAAGTTTTCCAACCTTCAATTGCTGGGATGATAATTCTGACTGCGCTTGCCTTAGTGAGTAACCCACTAATGATGGCATTTTTACCTGTTTGGTAGATAAGGCATTTATAGTAAGAATTATTCTTCTCTCTTTTTTTACATAGCTTCCGGCTTCCGGCTTTTGTTTAAATATTGCCCCTTTTGTAGCTCTGGGAATATGTACAGAATCTGTCACTTCCAGCCTTAGGTTATTTATATTTGCAATCTTAGTGGCTTGTTCAAGATTCATTCCTACAAAAGATGGAACTTCAAGCTCCTGATTATGTCGTGTGATATACTTAAGAGCATATGAAACAATCATAAAAATCCCTATAAAAACAACAATGATCAGATACAGCTGTTTTGAAATCCAATTCCAGTACCATTTCCCTTTTCCGGCTTTTTTGCCTTTTGAATTATCCTTTGTCATCTAATTAAATATAATATTATAATAACTATCTCTTTCTACAGCTTTATATCCTGCTCTTGCAGCAAGATCAATTAGCTCATCTTTGCTCAAACCGGGCTTTTTTTCCTCAGCTCCGGCCATTGAGTAAATTTTTGTGGTATCATTTATCGTGCCGTCTATATCATCTGCTCCAAACAAAAGAGCATGTTGGCATAAATCCTTTCCAAGCATCGGCCAATAAGCCTTTATATGCTGAATATTATCCAGAGCTATCCTTGATATTGCAAATGTCTTTAATACCTCTATTGTACTAGCTTCGCAAAAATCATTTCCAAGTTCATTATTTGCTGCTCTGAACTTCAGTGGGATAAACGCATTAAAACCATGTGTCTGATCTTGCAATTCACGCAATCTTAATAAATGATCTATTCTATCTTCTCTACTCTCAATATGCCCGAATAACATGGTTGCATTTGTGTGAATATTTTGCCTGTGAGCTTCTTTATGAACTTCAAGCCACTGCTCTGCTGTTATTTTATCGGGACATATAATATTCCTGATTTTAGGATTAAATATCTCAGCCCCTCCCCCTGGTATTGAGCCCATACCAGCCTCTCTGAGCAACTTAATCCCATCTTGCAGATTTAGCCCTGCGCTTTTGCACATATCAGCTATTTCCACAGCAGAATAACATTTTATACACACATTATCTGCAACATTAGACCTTATGGTCTTAATTACATTCAAATAGTAATCAAAATCTCTTGATGGATTTACACTCCCTACGATATGCACCTCTGTCATCCCCTCCTTATATTTCTCTTTGCAATATTGTTCAATCTCAGATATACTCATCGTCCATGCCCCCTCCTGCTCTTCATTATCTCTCCTATAGGAACAAAACTTACACCTATGCACGCATACATTGCTTGGCTCAACATGGAAATTTTTATTATAAAAAACCTTATTGCCGTTTTTTTCTTCCCTTATTTTATTTGCCAAAGCAGCTAATTCACTTAAATCCTCTATTTGATATAGCTCTAATAATTCTTTTGCTCCGTATCTCATTTTCAAAAAATATGCGTAAAGATAATCCAAAATTAGAGTGTAAACAAAAATAAAAGGGTAGCTTAATTAGCTACCCTCTCATTATTAAAATCTGTCTTCCGAAGATACAGTTAATTTTTTTCTTCCTCTACGGCGTCTAGCAGCTAAAACTCTGCGTCCGTTAGGAGTTGACATACGCTCACGGAACCCGTGCTTATTGCGACGTTTACGTTGCGATGGTTGGAATGTGCGTTTCATATATTGACTTTTTATGTATTTGCAATTGGGAGTGCAAAAGTAAGATTTTTTAATTTAAATACCAAAATATTTTACCTTTTTATATGAATTAATCTTTTCTCTTCAAAGAAAGGATCTTCAAACCACTCTTTAATATCCTTAATTCTAAGGTTATCCGGTTTAATTTTATATTTAAATGATGCTTCTTTCAATTCATTATAAAGTGCTCCGCCCTGAGTGATATCTCCCCCTTTAAGATATAATATACCATTTTTATATTTTCCTTTTACCCAAGGCATAAAATTACTTAAATCGGTAACAGCACGAGATACAATATAATCAAAACTCCCTTTTACCTCCTCGGCTCTCCCTTTTACAGCACTTACATTCTTTAATCCTATTGCACTAGCAACCTCTTCAACTACTTTTATTTTCTTCCCTATCGAATCTACTAAGACAAACTCGACATTGGGGTATAAAATAGCTAATGGCACTCCGGGAAATCCTCCTCCGGTACCGACATCCATCACCCTCATACCATCTTCAAATAGGTTATTTTCATTTACATATTTAGCAATTGCCAATGAATGTAAAATATGATGTAAATAGAGTTTATCAATATCCTTTCTGCTTATTACGTTTATCTTTGAATTCCAATCAAGATATAACGGATATAACTCCTCAATTTGCCTTATTTGTTCAGGTGACAAATTATTAAAGTTATCAAATATTATATTTGCTTTTAGATTATCCATCATTTATTCTTATTAATTATAGCCCAGAGTTGCTCTTTGGCTCTTCTTATTCTTGTTCTTACCGTATTTATCTCCAACCCCGTTTCTGCAGCAATCTCATCATAGGCATATTCTTTTATAAACCTGAGCTTTGCTACCTCTTTGTATTTCTCATCAAGCCCCTCTATTATCTCAATTAAACGCCCATATTCCTGATTCGTTATCAGAAGATCCTCCGGTGAGTTTTTCACCCCTCCTCCAATATTTATATTAGTGGAGTGGATATCATCATTATCTTTCGATGTGATAGGGAGCTTCCTTTTGCGCGCATAGTCTATTGTAATATTCTTTGCAATATTAAACAACCATGTAGAAAATTCATAATCGAGATTAAATGATTCTATATTATTGAAAGCACGGTGAAATGCCTCTTGGCATATATCTTTAGGCTCCTCAGCTTGCTCTAAGGCATTATAGCCGGTACTAATTTCACTCAATAAGTTAGAAACATATATCTCAAGCCCCTTCTCGTATTTTTGCATCAAATACGAAAAAGCAGAACTATCTCCCTTTTTAGCTCTTAATATTATGTTTCTTTCATTATTCATTAATGTGCTTCAAGCCAGTTTTTACCACTTCCACACTCTGCTAAAAGAGGTACTTGGAGTTTTATGACACTCTCCATCTCCTCTATAACAATCCTCTCCACTTTTTGTATCTCATCACTAGGCACATCAAAAACCAACTCATCATGTACTTGTAATACCATTTTTGCTTTCAGCCCCTCTTTTATTAATCTATTATATACATTAATCATAGATACCTTTATAATATCCGCAGCACTACCCTGTAACGGAGCATTGATAGCATTCCTTTCATTAAAATTTCTCACAGTGGCATTCCCCGAGTTGATATCTGCAAGATACCTTTTTCTACCATAAATTGTCTCTACATATCCCCTCTCCTTTGCCCCTTGTATTACAGAATCCATATATAATTTAACAGCAGGATAACTCTCAAAATAATCTTCAATTATTTTTTTTGATTCTCCTCTTGGGATATTTAACCTTTGGGATAATCCAAATGAAGAGATACCATATATTATTCCAAAATTTGCAGTTTTAGCCTTATATCTCTCCTCTTTGGTTACATCTCCCCTTGTTCTTTTGAATATCTTAGCAGCTGTTTCGGTGTGTATATCCCTATTATTATTGAACGCATCTATCAGATCCGGATCGGAGCTAAAGTGAGCCATCAACCTCAATTCTATCTGAGAATAGTCGGCTGAAACTATTGCACCATCTTCAAATGAAGAGATGAATGCTTTTCTTATTTCGCGCCCTCTTTCAGTTCTTATGGGTATATTTTGCAAATTGGGTGCAGTTGAACTCAATCGTCCGGTTGCTGTAAGAGCCTGATTAAATGTAGTGTGTATCTTATGTGTCTTTTTATCAATTAGCAGTGGAAAATTATCTATATAGGTACTTAATAGCTTTTTTAACCCCCTATATTCTAATATCAAATCTATAATAGGGTGTAAAGATGCCAATTCATTTAGAGTCTCCTCATCTGTAGGATAGCTCCCTTTTGCACTCTTTTTAACTTTTGGGTTTAATTGTAATTTATCATAAATTAGTGCACCCACCTGCTTAGGAGAAGACATATTTAAAGAGGCATCCTCTGCAATTTCTCTCCCTTTATCTTCTATTGCATTTAATTCAGCTGTGAGCAAAACACTATATTGTTTTAAGTGCTCTATATCTATTTTTACTCCTGCAAACTCCATCTCAGCCAGTACCGGGATGAGCGGTGCTTCAATACCTGTATATAGATCATATTGATTCAGCTCTTTTAACTGCTTTTCCAATTCATCTTTGAGCATTCCGATTAATGCTACTTCAACTCCATAAATATATCTGTTTGGGGTAATATTATCCTCTACCACAGTTGAAAAAAGGTCAAAAGAGTTATTTAGAGTTACATCTTCTTCTTTATCATCCTTAAAATCCGCCATTTCCAATTCAAGATACGTCTTGAATAAGATATCTTTTTTGTGGCTTCTTTCAGGGTTGATAATATAGTGCATTATCTCTGTGTCGAACAATTCCCCTTTTAAAGAAATATCTTTGTCAGCCAGATACTTTATCACCTCTTTTAGCCCATACCCAATTTTTGATACCGAATGAGATTCCAATAATAATTTTAGTTCTGAACTTATATCTTTAATAAAAGTATAATTATTATTTATAGCCAAAATCACATTCTTATCATCATCCAAACAGATAGTAATTTTGCCACTCTCTTTTGCCAAAGATATTATTTCCTGCTCATCTTTTTCATTAATATCAGGTAACTCTTTTTTCTTTGTCAATACATTTTTTTCACTATGAATAATATTCATATCCGTTTCCAGAAGTTTCAATAAAGAGCTGAACTCATATTTATTAAACACTTCTATAGCCTCTTTCAGATTAGGCTCTTCTATTGCAAGAGTCTTCTCATCTATATCAATTTGAATATCTGTTTTTATTGTTATTAGAAATTTACTCAAAGTAATATGATCTTGAGCAGCTTTAACGCTCTCTTGCTGTTTAGCAGGAAGCTCCTCTATATGATTGTAAACCTCTTCAATAGAGCCATATTTTGAAATAAGCTTCTTTGCTCCCACCTCTCCGATACCTCTTATCCCCGGTACATTATCTGAAGCATCTCCCCAGATAGTAAGTATATCGATCACTTGTTCGGGAGATTTTATATTATATTGCTCACATATCTTTTCTCCATCAATTATCTCTATTTCATTCCCCCCTTTAGCAGGTTTATATTGAAAGATATTGGTAGTGAGTAATTGTCCGTAATCTTTATCGGGTGTCACCATATACACCTGCGTATTTTCATCACTCCACTGCTTTGCCATTGAACCGATTACATCATCAGCCTCAAAGCCCGGCTTCATTATCACAGGTATATTTAAAGCCTTAAGAATCTCTTGTAAAGGCTCTAGTGCCTCTTTTATCAATTGAGGTGTTTCGCTTCTGTTTGCCTTATAATCATCAAACGCTTCATGCCTGAATGTTTTAGCTGGTGGGTCAAAAGCCACAGCCAAATGGGTAGGATTCTCTCTCTTTATAAGATCTAATAACATCTTAGTGAAGCCGAATAATATTGAAGTATCAACTCCTTTTGTATTTACCATTGGCCTACGTAAGAATGCATAATACATCCTAAAAATTTGCGCATGGCCGTCAATTAAAAATATTTTGTTCATCCTTCAATTATTATAGGGAATTATCATCGGCATACCACTCTACAAATGATGTGGCTGTTTCATATAATTTAAGAGAATACAGCTCTATACCTTTTGGAAACTTATCTTTTATTTCATCTGCAAAAAAGCAGATCAGATTTTCACAGGTTGGTTGAAAATCTGTAATAATTACATTACTATAAGCATCTGACATCTCTTTTGCTAGAGCAGCTCCTTTTTTAAGGACAAGGGCATGATCAAATTTATCAATAATATATTTATTAATTATAGCTTTCAAGTCTGTAAAATCAATAAGCATTCCATCTTTAGCCTCCCCGGGAGTATTAGCAGCACTCCCCTTCAATGTTAC
>CAZYQA010000067.1:0-9893 GCA_964649555.1 uncultured Muribaculaceae bacterium | reverse complement strand
TGTGCCTTGACAAACTTTCCGCATCCTCTGTACGCCACCTGCGAAGGGTGTACTTGATTGTACCTGAATGATATTTCTTGTTCATACATTTAAATTTTTAAAATAAATAATATCCGCTGTGCTCTTGTATAAACTTATTTCCGGTTAAGATTTAGCCTCATTTTAAGTATAGGAAACGGATTGCCCTGTTCGTCCGTTCCGGAGCGATCGAATACTTCAAAACCGAGATGACGGTAAAAGCCGGTACCCGTTGGGTTTTGCTCGTTTACATCTACATATCTTATTTTGTATTTATCGACTGCAAGTCTCACAAGTTCTTTGCCTATACCTCTGCCGAATTGCGCCGGCGCAACAAAAAGCATTTCTATTTTGACGGCTTCAATTCCTAGAAAGGCTGCCGGTTTCCTTTGTTGATAATTTACAACAAGTGTTTCAACATGCTCCAAACCATTTCTAACAAATGGAACTAGTTCCTGAATATCCTTTTCTTTCAGGAAGCTGTGGCTTGACCTTACCGATTCCTCCCAAAGACAGGCAAGAGTATTAATTAATATATCTGATCTGTCAGGATTTATCAGGTTCATTTTATCTTCTTTTTTAAGTAAACCGTATTGAAAAGAAAAAACAAAGTCTATGTTAATCGCTTTTCGCAGGCATAATAGTGTATTTATTATATCATTTTTATTATTAGGTGTCCTGAATAAGCAGCCAGAAGTCCGGCGCCGAAACTCAGAACTGAATAGGTTGCAAAATGCAGAAAATTGTCATTGTTGAACAGTGTGTAATTTTCGTGCACGAATGTCGAAAATGTAGTAAAACCTCCGCAGAACCCTACTGTGAGAAACATTCTTAAATTTCCGTTTACTAGGTTGCCCCGTTCTGACAAACCGTCCAGCAAGCCGATAAAAAAACACCCCAGCACATTGACCGTCATTGTTCCCCACGGGAATCCAGAAACGACGTTAGTTTGTATGACACGTGAAAGCAGGTAACGGGAGATACCGCCTATAAAACTCCCTGTCCCGATAAAAAGAAGTGTTTTCAGCATACCATATTAACTATAAAGAGGACGTATTTCTGTATCATGCAGCCCGGAAAGTTGAAATATATATTATAGCCGGTTACCGTCATAAGTACCTACATTAATAATTAAACCTCTATTACGCAGGTATCATCAGCATATCCCTGACGGAAGGCGGTTGAAGGCAGATACCATTGCCTATGATGGTGCAAATATACAATTTTTATTAAACGGGTTATTCTAAAAATATCATAAAAGTATTAAATATGCGTAAATTAATAATTTTATATAATTTTACGGGCGGACAAAGCGGGCAGTATAAAACAACCCCGATTAATTTTATAATTATGGAGATGATGGACGTGTTTCCCGGTTTAGAAACACCCCGGCTAAACCTGATAGAAATAGAACAAAAGCATCTGAATGATCTGTTTCTGTTATTCGGCAATGCCCGGGTGACCAGGTATTATAACATAAAAACGTTTAAAAAGGTTGAAGACGGGCAAATATATCTTGACTGGTTCCGCAGTCGCTTCAAAGAGAAAGCGGGTATCCGTTGGGGCATTCAACCAAAAAATAAAGAATCAATTATAGGTACTATCGGGTTCAATAATTTCACCCCGCATCATCGGTCTAATATAGGATATGATTTGCAGCCTGCATATTGGAGGCAAGGTTTTATGACGGAAGCATTGAAAGCCGTTATTCGTTTCGGGTTCGATCGACTTGAAGTAAACCGTATAGAAGCCGAAGTAATGTCGGGTAACATAAATTCGGAGTTACTGCTCTACAAACTCGGATTTCAGAAAGAAGGCGTACTCAGAGAATGGATGTATTGGAATAACAAATACTTTGATATGAGTATGTTTGCATTGATAAAGGAGAAACAGTATCATAAATAATTACAATGGAAAAGAGATAATGAGAAATTTTGCGGCAATAGACTTTGAAACTGCAAACGGCAGAAGATCGAGCGTATGCAGCATTGGGGTTGTGATAGTGCGTAACGGTAAGATCGTAGAAAAATATCATTCTCTGATACGGCCTGAGCCAAATTATTATAGTTGGTTTACGACCAAAGTTCACGGAATGACTTTTGAAGATACGGCTCGTGAACGGCGATTCCCCGAAGTGTGGTCGGAGATTGCTCCGGTGATTGCAGGTCTTCCTTTAGTAGCTCATAACAGCCCGTTTGATGAGGGGTGTCTACGGGCGGCATTCGAGTGTTATGGAATGGAGTATCCCGATTTTGAGTTTCATTGTACTTGCAGAGTTTCCCGGAAAGTGCATCAACATCTGCCTAATCACCAGCTTAATACGGTTGCAGAGTACTGTGGCTTCGATTTACTCAACCACCATCACGCTCTTTCCGATGCCGAAGCTTGTGCCGTAATAGCAATGAAGATTCTCTAAAATAAAGAAACCGCAACTTTAATCTTAATTTCGCTTAAGGCTATTACTCTGTGAACTCAAAACCCATATCAGGCTATCCGGATATTTTGTAGACATCCGTCCGGAGCATGATCCATGGCTTCTGCTAAAATATGATTTGATTCTCGACTTTCTGCATTGTATAATAAATTAAAAGATTCTAATAATCTATCTCCCTGACCACAATAGTCGCGTCTTGAAAAGAAGGACACCTCCGTTGCACATCCATGATATTATCTCTTTTATGTACATTATGATGCCCCTGCGGATCCAAATAATCCGCATTAGAAATTGTATAACGTTGGACATCCGGATGTAAACTGATTTCAGGATCATAATCATACTGAAAGTGCTAATCCGCGCCCACATTGGAGTGACCTCAAAATCAAACTCGAAAAGGAGGGAAGCCAACTGTACGAGGAAATCGTACAGTTGAAAATGCTGGCTCCGGACGGAAAAATGTGCCTAACCGATGCGGCTGATATTGAGCAGTTTTTCAGACTTATTCGATCCATCCCTTCGCCCAAAGCGGAACCATTCAAACAGTGGTTAGCGTAACTTGGACGGGAAAGACTTGAAGAGATTGACGACTAAATGAAAAAAGAGTTGGTTGATTTGTTGCAGTAGAGATTATGAACGCAGTACGTTCGTAATTGTCATTTTGTCGGCACGCTGATTGCTTATAATAACTTTATTACTAATAATGTTATTACTTATAAAATTATTACTTATATTTGCATTCGAACAGATGTAATAGATAGCGTTATGGAAAATAAGCCATTCATATTTGGAGTAGCCGCTTATGGCGACAACTTCACCGATAGAGAAAAAGAGACAGCCCGTCTGCTCTCCAACTTTACACACGGAGTAAATTCGGTTTTAATATCTCCTCGTAGATGGGGCAAAACCTCATTGGTTAAGAAAGTTTGCAGACTTGCACAGTCCGACAAACTTAAAATCGTATATCTGGATATATTCTCTTGCCGTACAGATAAAGAGTTTTACGATGCTTTCGCCTCGGCAGTTTTGAAACAAACTTCGTCGAAGTTTGACGAGTTGATGGAGAATGCAAAGATATTTCTCTCTCGTATCAGTCCAAAGTTTATGATTGGAACCGACCCGATGTCCGATTTTTCTATCTCACTGGAGCTAAACTCCAAGGGTAATAATATAGACGAAATTTTGCAGTTGCCGGAGAAGATAGCCCAAAAGAAAGGCATCAGTATTGTTATTTGCATTGATGAATTTCAGCAGATAGCAGAGTTTAAGGACTCCAAAACATTCCAAAAACGGTTGCGTACCGTGTGGCAACTCCAACAATCTGTCTCATACTGTCTGTTCGGCAGTAAAAAGCACTTGATGAATGAGTTATTTGAAAAGAAGAGCCTTCCATTCTATAAATTTGGCGATGCTGTATATCTTCCAAAAATATCTACTCCAGATTGGGTTTCCTATATCTGTGAGCGTTTTGAGAGTACAGGTAAATCTGTATCTAAAGAGTTGGCAGAGAAGGTATGTATGGTGGTCGACAACCACTCCTCTTACGTTCAGCAATTGGCGTGGCTGTTGTGGATTCATACGCAGCAAACCGCAACCGAGCAAGATTTTGCAGACGCACACCAAGATTTAATAGACCAAAACACGCCACTATTTGAGAAGCAAACTGAAAATCTCTCTGCCTATCAGATGAATTTTCTCCGTGCATTGGTAGATGGAGTACATAGCGAATTTACCTCTGCCGAGATTTTGCAGAAATATCAATTAGGTTCTTCCGCCAATGTTAGTATAGTTAAACGTGCCCTTATCAAGAAGGAGCTTATCGAAACCGAAAACAAACAGGTGCTTTTAGCAGATCCGGTGATGAAGCTGTGGTTAAAGCAAGAGTTTCACACAAATTAATTATCTATGGGCGGGCAAGAATACAACGCTTTCAAAGAGCAAATGAAGCAGTGGATGTTGGATAATTCCGACCTCTATGACGAGTTTGAGGAGATGTGAACTCTAAAAGTGACGAGGGTTATAATAAAATATTAGCTCAAGCCATAACTCTTGTTCCCAAATATCAGAAAGTAATATCACAAAAGATGAATAAAAGCTTTCTTGATGATACCGCAGATATTGAAAAGCTATTTGCAGATGTCAATATTGGAGCTACTCTTATTGCTCAATTTGATGATGAAAACAAAGAGACTGTTATGCCTTCAATAATTTGTTGGTTATTCTTTGGGCGCAGCTTCGAAAATATGGTGGAGCGTGGTGAGGAGATAATTAACAATCCTAATATCAATAGATTTCAAAGTTTTTTAATAGCACGTACCACGAAGATATTAATTAAAAGATCAATAAGTTTAGGGCTTCGTACTCGTCAAGATTGGGATGAATACTATGAGCTTAAAAAAATAATTGACTCAAACCAGATTGGAGAATGGGCGTTGAATAACCTTGAAGATTCAGGGGAAGAGACAACTCCCCTCAATCGTCCAGAGGGGGCATTTGCTCTGGAGGGTATGATTTTGCTTGACAGTGAAAAGAAAAACATCTTAATCGGCAAGATTGGCGAATATCTTAACACAGGTGTAAAGGGCAAGCGTGTCGCCTTTATGATTCTTGCTCTTCGTTCACTGGGTTATCTTCCTACTCTGAACTCTGATAAAAAACTTTTTGAAGCTCTAAAGAAACATTTCAACACCTACATCGGCTCCGACAAGAGCATTTATGCCTACTTGGACAACGGAGTTTCCAAACAATTCAAGCCCGATATCGACAATTTGACCGCCTATTTTAAGGTCGATTAACTCGAAAATCTATTCATTCAGATTCAATCCTGAAAGTTTGAAGTTCTGTGTATTAATGTGAACTTTTTCGCTTGATAAGTCATTGAAAATCACTATATTTTTGTACCATCGTTCCAGTGCGGAGCGGTGGCTTTTTGTTTCTATTTCTGCCGAACAAAGAGACCTTAATCAGGTAGAAGAGGAGTAAAAATATGGATGATATTATCAAAATCCTTCACAGCGGAAACGCCAATGTAAAAGTGGAGGTGAGTGGCGAAGATTTATTGACGTTTTCAAACGAGTTGATTAATCGAGCCAAAACGGAACTATCGGCAGAGCTTGCCGAAGCTCGCAAAGAGAAGTACCTCTCGAAAGAGGATGTCAAAGATATCTGCAACGTGTGCGATGCTACGCTGTAGCATTGGAACAAAAAGGGCTATCTAAAAACGGTGAAGGTCGGCAACAAGGTGCGTTACCGCCAGTCGGACATTCGCAAAATCTTAGGCGAACGAGATGGGAAATAGCGAAGCCACCAAACAATCCAAAAACGAGCGCACTGAGTACTATTTGAAAGAACAGTATGAATTTAGATTCAACACTGTCAAGAGCCGTACTGAGTATCGAACAGATAAGCATAGTAGTTTTAGTGTTGTCACTAAAATTACGCTTAATACTTTGCGTAGGGAGCTGGATAGAGTTGGGCTCAACACCTCTGCCGATAATATTCGTGCAATTTTGGAGAGTGATTTCTCGCCCAGAGTCAACCCGGTACAAGATTACTTTAGATCGCTTCCAAAGGCTGAAGATCTAAGTGCTATGGAGCAGCTTGTTTCGACCGTTACGGTTAGCAATCCGGAACATTGGGGCAACTATCTTGCTAAATGGTTAGTCGGTGTTGTAGCCAATGCAATGAACGATATAGGGTGCCAAAATCATGTATGTTTGGTACTCACTGGTGAACAAGGAAAGTTTAAGACTACTTGGCTTGACAATCTTTGCCCAAAAGAGCTACGAAACTATCTCTTCACAGGTAAGATAGACCCTCAGAGCAAAGATGTTATGACACTTATTGCCGAATGTCTGTTTGTCAATATCGACGACCAACTCAAAGCACTTAATAAGCGAGACGAAAACGAGTTGAAGAACTTAATCACCACGCCAGCAGTCAAGTATCGCCGACCTTATGATGTTTATATTGAGGATTATCCACATTTAGCGAGCTTTATGGCTTCGGTCAATGGCAACGACTTTTTGACAGACCCGACGGGCTCTCGTCGCTTCCTTCCGTTTGAGGTACTTTCTATTGATATAGAGGCTGCAAAGCAGATCGACATAGATAAAGTTTATAGCGAAGCCACAACTCTCTATTTTCAGGGTACTCGATATTGGTTTAATGATGCTGAAATTGAAGAGCTACACCGTCATAGTCTATCTTTCCACGTTCAAACCATCGAGTACGAACTGTTGTTGCAAGGTTTCGAGAAGCCTGCCCCTGATGATAATGAGAAGTACTTTATGACAACAGGTCAAATCATAGGTCATATCCGAAGTTCCAATCCTATAACTCTTTCGGATAAGCGTATGGGTGAGGCTCTTCGTAAAGCAGGCTTTGAGCGTGTATCATCACGAGCAAACAATCCTCGACAGCCGGTATATAGCTGGGTGATTAAGAAAATCGAACCTAATCAATTTTACTAATACTCTTATTTGTAGTTACTACATTACTACAATAGTTATTAAAACTGTGAAATAAAAAGAGTTGCAGCGTAGTAATTTTTCATTTCACTGATCTAACTACTATTTTACGACCTAACTACAATTACTTTTTAAAATCGCATACTACTACACATATAATTCAGTATATAAGATAGTTATCACCTCGTAGTATGTAGTAAGTAAACAAGTAAAAACTAAAAGAAATGAACAATATAAAAAACATAAATATTCGGGCATTCCTTGTAAGCCAGGAGATTTTACCAACACAGGAGCGATCAGGTTATGGAATGTATCTATCACCGTTCAGGGCAGAGAGTTCGCCCAGTTTCAAAGTAGATTACACCAAAAACCTTTGGTACGACTTCGGCAGTGGCGAAGGTGGCTCTATTATCGACCTTGTTATGAATTTGGAAAAGTGTTCCATCCACGAGGCGATTACCAAACTCGAAAACGGTAATAACTTTTCATTTCACAGGGTTGAACCGATTGAGTCAGTACACCGAGCGCTGCAAATACAATCTATACAACCATTGCAGAATCACCACCTAATAAACTATCTGCAATCGAAACGCTCAATCGACATCAACATCGCTCGTGAGTATTGCAAGGAGGTTCACTACATAGTTGGCGATAAGCAACGCTACGCAATAGGTTTTCAAAGTGACGCAGGAAGTTGGGAACTTCGCAACGAGTTCTTCAAAGGCAGCACTTCCCCTAAATCTCCGACCACCATCGGGAGCAGCTCCGAAACCTGTTACCTCTTCGAGGGATTTATAGATATGCTCTCATACTTGACCCTGAAAAACATCGTCACGCCATCGGTAGATATGGTTATCTTGAACTCCGTCCACAACCTCCACCGAGCTGAAAAGTTTTGCGACAGCACCAAACAATCCACTGCTTTTTGGATAACGACGAATCGGGGAAACTCACCCTTACCAAGGTTGAAAACTTTGCTGAAGAGGTAGTCGATCAATCTCCATTCTACCACAATCATAAAGATTTGAACGACCACTTAACGAGTCAAAAAGAGGTGCAGAAACAGTCCGTAAAACCCAAACGAGGCTTTCGATTATAGACTGCCTTTCGGAGGCAGAGGGTTAAATTTTCGAGATCAATGGCTTGCGCTCCCAAGGGCATTTTGAGAAATGCCGTAGCTTATTAGGGAATTTTCTACACGCATTACTGAAGTAATGCTAAAAATTCCCCAATAAGCCAAAGCGGTTATACCCCTCTGGACTCCCCAAATTATCAAAGTATTAACGTTAAAATTCAATATAATGGGTTATGCAGTGCTTCACCTTTTGAAGCCCAGAGGGGCTTCCTCTTCGATGTCAGCACACATCGAACGAACCGTTTCACCTGCCAACGCTAATGCCGACCTCACTCACTTAAATCGGGAACTCATCGAATTTCCAGACACAGTGAACAGTCGCACCGAAGCGATTCAGTATCGCATCGACACCGCAGGTATGCAACGTAAAATCGGCAAAAATCAACTAACAGCTTTCAATGTATTGCTATCAGGGAGTAATGACGATATGAAGCTATTGCAATCAAACGGTAAATTAGATGAGTGGTGTCGAGACAATCTTGACTGGCTTCGCAAAACTTATGGAGCGGATAATGTTGTGTCGGCAGTTTTGCACTTGGACGAAACAACACCTCATATCCACGCAACCGTTGTCCCCATCGTCACCACTGAACGCAAAAAGAAAAAGCACGAGGAGCAAGCGGAGAAACGCTACCGCAAGAAATCGCCCAACGCAGCACGCCTCTGCTTGGACGAGGTTATGAGCCGTGACAAACTCAAAGAATACCAAGATACCTACGCAAAAGCAATGGCAAAATTCGGGTTGCAACGTGGTGTGCGAGGTTCTGATGCTCGACACGTCGGCACTTCAGAATATTATAGGGAGCTGATAAACCAGACCGAAATTGCCAAAAGTGAGTTGTCTAATTTGGAACACCAACTCTCCAAAGTCAAAGCAGACGTTAGCAAAGAGAAACTGAAAAACTCAGATGCTGATGTTGGTTCTAAGCTGATGGACGGTGTCAGTTCACTGCTTGGTACGCCTAAAATGGCAAAAGTTGAACTTGAAAACAGAGAACTAAAATCAAAGATTGATAATCTCCAAACCGAGAACACAAAAATAAATGATAGATTAAAGTCTGTGACATCCAGTTACGAGCAGAAACTTAAGAGAAAGATGGTTATATCAAAACGCTTGAAGGCAAAATCTGGACCTTAACTGTACGACTGTCTGAGGAGATTAAGAGAGATAAACAGTATGTTGCTAACCGCCTTAATCGACTATTTAATCTCAATCCAAGAATAAAAGTGATAGATGAAATGAGTGAGCATTGTCGTAAAGTTGGACTAAGTGACGATGTTATTAAAATGTTGATTGATGGTAAAAGTCTAACAGGTACGGCAGGCGAACTTTGCCATTATGAGGATTCAGATGTAAAAATACCTTTCAAAGATGTTAAGGTTGAGATTATAGAGCATCAAAACGGCAAATCAGAATTGATGTTCAACAGCACACCGTCACGATTATGGCTCGATACCAAACGTGAAGAGAAGAAGCAACAACAAAATCGCCACTATCAACCGCCGACTCAAAAATCAAAAGGGGCAAAACTATAGCATTATTTTTTGAAAAAGCAATAGATTTATTCAAAAAATTATCTACTTTTGTACTATAATGGGTTATTATTAACCAATAAATAGCTGCTGATTAAAAATGGAAATAGGTGCATACTCAATAGAAAGTAGAAAATACGAGACATCTCTTGATACTTCATACAAGAAGGGTCAAGGTATTTATTATACAGATGTGGAACTGTCTTCGAAAATAATTGAATTTTTGAAGATTCCTATTGATGCGTTCATATTAGATCCTTGTTGTGGAACAGGAAATTTTCTTGCTTCGGCAAAACATTTAGGC
>CAZYQA010000066.1:0-9991 GCA_964649555.1 uncultured Muribaculaceae bacterium | reverse complement strand
TATGTTTTATTTTTTCTGCTTATAACATTGTTTTAGCAGATAATAATGAGAAATTATTTTATGTAATTCCTTTGAAGCAAGAGGTGAACAAAGCATCTTTTACTTCCATAAAAAAGGGGCTGGATGAGTCTATTATAAAAAAGGCAGATTACTGTATTTTAGATATTAATACTTATGGTGGAGCGGTAGATGCTGCAGATAGCATAAGAAACCTGATACTTCATCATCCGATACCTGTGATTGCATTCATAAATAATCAGGCAGTTTCGGCCGGTGCATTGATCTCAATTGCTTGTGATTCTATTTATATGAAAAGTGGTGGATCTATAGGTGCAGCCACAGTTGTGAATGGGCAAGGGGAGGTGATGCCCGATAAGTATCAATCTTTTATGAGGGCAATGATGAGAGCTACTGCTGAGGGGCATGGAAAAGTAATTATATATGAGAATGGAGAAGAGAAAGAGGTGTGGAGAAGAGATCCTCTAATTGCCCAAGCTATGGTGAGCAAAGATAGTGTTTTAAGTTTTACCCCTTCTGAAGCAATGGATAACAGGTATGCAGAGGGTATGGCAGAAAATATTAATGAGGTTGCGCAGTGTGTTGTAGGCGACAATGTAGAGTATATCATCCAAGAGCAGAAATTTACTACACTAGATATAATTATCTTATTCTTTTTGAATCCGATTGTTCAAAGTGTTCTTATAATGATGATAATAGGGGGCATCTATTTTGAGATTCAAAGCCCGGGTATTGGGTTGCCTCTTGTTGTTGCCATCACAGGTGGGGTATTATATTTTATCCCTTTATATCTTGAAGGAATGGTGCAGAATTGGGAAATGATTCTATTTGTAATTGGTATAATACTTTTATTGGTTGAGATTTTTGTGCTACCGGGGTTTGGAGTATCGGGAATCTTGGGAATAATATGTGTTATTGTGGGTTTATCCTTTGCAATGATTGATAATGATACAATATTTAATTTTGACGGAACATATAATTTCACTCCACTATTGAAACCATTTGCTATAGTATTTGTCTCAATTTTTGGTGGCGTTATATTATCTGTATGGGCAGCACAGTATATATTGACAAATAAACGATTCTCCAAAATTGTTCTCAGTACCTCTTTGGAGCAAGACAAAGGCTTTGTAGGGGTAGAGAAAGATTCACTTACCGATTTAATTGGTGCAGAGTGTGTAATTACGACAGATCTTAAACCTATCGGAACAGTTGAAATTAAAGGTAGAAGGTATCAGGCAAAAATAAATTACGGTTTTGCGTCAAAAGGGGAGGGGGTAACCGTGATGGAGGCAAAAGAGGGGTACTTAATTGTTAGAAAGTAACCCTTTATCCTTCTCTATTATCTCCAATAATTTGTCGATTGCTTCGTTTTCGGGAACACCTCTTAAAACAGGTGTTTTTCCTTTATATATTGCAACCTTTCCTTTGCCCTCACCTATGTAGCCATAATCTGCATCAGCCATCTCTCCCGGGCCATTTACTATACACCCCATTACTGCAATTACAATATCTTTAAGATGTGAGGTTCTCTCTTTTACTTTATTAAATGTCTCTTCAAGATTGTATAGTGTTCTGCCGCATCCTGGGCATGCAATATACTCGGGTTTATAGAATTTTCTCCTTGCAGCTTGTAATAGATTCTCTTTAAAATCTTTTAACTCATTTTGTGAGATAGGGGAGCCGTTTATAATTGCGTCTATATTAAAATCATCTATTTTTCTCTCTAAAAGTAGAGGCCCTAAATCGGATGATGCTTTTATTATAAACTCTTGATGGGTATTGCAATTATATGTTTGCAGAAGAGTATTATGCTCCTCTATATTTTTTTCAATCTTGCAAAGGCTTGTAAGATATTCGCCACTCTCAAAATACCTAGTTATCTCTTTTGCTACAGGAATTTCATTTACAGGTGGCTCAGTAAGTGATACTCTTATTGTATTCCCAATGCCATATTTTAATAAAGAGGCAATCCCTACCGCTGATTTTATTCTTCCCATATCAGCATTTCCTGCCTCAGTTACCCCTAAATGGAGAGGAAATATTGTCCCTTTTTTATCCATTTCTTCTTTTAGGAGTTTATATGCTTCCACCATAATGACAGTGTTGCTTGCCTTTAAAGAAAATACTACGTTATAAAAATCATTCTCAATGCACATATTCATCCATTCCATAGATGCTTGTTTCATTGCATAAGGTGTATCTCCATATAAGTTAATTATTCTTTCCCCTAGTGAGCCATGATTAAGCCCAATTCTCAGCGCTGTGCCGTACTCTTTGCATACATTAATAAGTTTTGCAAATTGTGCGCAAGCAATATTATGATCTTTAGCAAAATTGCCCGGATTAATTCTCACTTTCTCTACAATCTTAGCTGCCTCAATAGCAATTTCGGAGCTAAAATGTACATCTGCAACTAGAGGAGTGTTATATCCTTTTTCTCGAAATATCCTTTTTATTTGTTTAAGCGGCTCAATATCAGCTATACTTGGTACAGTTAAGCGTATCAATTGAGCTCCGCAATCGGCTAATTCTATACACTGATTTACAGATTTGTCAACATCTTTTGTAAATGTATTACACATAGATTGCACGGCAATAGGTGCACCGCCACCGATTAATATATTACCAACTTTTACAGGATAGAAGTTCATATTATTTTCTTATTCTTAAGGAACTTAAATTATAAAATAATCCGATAGAGAATTTTAATTGATTAGCATGAGTATAAAGCCAATACTCCGTAGAATTTATTTGTGGATTTAGCAAATGCGACAATGAGTATTTATATCCCACATCAAAATGAATTTCAATAGGGTTAAACTTTATTCCAATACCGAAATTACCTACAATACCACATCCTAGTTTGTTTGTTGTACTTGGTATATCACCACCTGAGTATGATGTTATGTATGAGCCGTACCCACCTATTCCGAGCATTGCTCTCATCCTCCAGAAATCAACTCTGAATTGTGTCATAAGGGGTATATCTATTGATTTATACTTATGCTGTATTTGTGCAGTTATCTCCTCTTTGCCTATTAGCTCTGTATATCCCAGCTCAGTAAACTCTATTCCGGTATTGATTCCGAAATATGGCATATACCCCCATAAAGAGTGGTAATATGTGTAATAAATACCAAAATTTACAGGAGCATTAATAGATTTATGGTTAAAATCTTGACTAAAAAATACATTTGATATTCCAAATCCATATTTTACTCCTATGATGTGCATATTTAGAATCGTACTATCCGATATTTTTACGGGCATTGCATCCTTAAAAGAGTGATCATCGAATACTTCGTTTTGAGCGGAAATATTAGATGTTATACTTAAGCATAGCAGGGATAGTAAGAATATATATAGTTTATTCCTCATTAGTTACGTTATTAAATAAATTATAAATATTTATGGTTTGCTCTAAATCTGTTCTTTCTTTTATTTTTATTACGTTATTTCCGTCAGGGAGCCTGTATAGCTTCACCTTTTCAGGTTGTTTTCTGAGAATCAAATTCCCCGGATCAATAATACCATTATTATTTAAATCTTCGAATATACGGATAGAGTATGAGCCCTCTTTTATATATGGAAAAACGATTGTTGTATCTTTAGCAACGGTAAATTGCCTGAATACCTGATCTCTTTTCTCATTTACAAGTTCTATGACATATTTTGCATGAACACCTTTTAGTTCGGTGGTTAATGAGCTTAGTTTATCATCAATCGGCAAAAATATTTTATTTTCAATAGTATCATTTGTGAAACCATTTATATCTCTAAATATCTTTTCGGGAATAAATAATTCATAATCGTTACCCTTTTTGAAAGGGGTAATTGGTTTTAAAGAGAATTTCCTGAAATCAATTGTGTCATTTTCAATTAAAAACTTCTCCTGAGTAACAACTTTCCTAGGGGTCGTAGATGTTAATCTTATTGAGTCAAATTCCATTTTTACCAAAGGATCGGGAAATTCAAATATAAAACCGTATTGCTCGATAAGCTCCGGTTTTGCAATCAGGTTGAACTTAAGAAGATCTTTTCTCTCTTTTACTCCTTGATTGTCTTGTTTTTTTCTTGATTCTTTTTTCTCTATCGGAGCTACCAGTTTTAAATTTTCTACAGTAGGGGTGAGCACTCCCAATGAGTCGGTTTTATGATATTTCAAACCTAAAAATAAAGTATCTGCAAGTTTACTCGGCTCATTTACCCAGAAAATTAAACTATCATTGGTGTTGTTAAACTGTTTGAGAATTTTATCTTGTCTTATTCCTCTGATTGAGAAAGAATCAATAATTACATCAGGTGCATTAAATGAGATGTATGAGCTTTTGTTTGATGTTCTTTTATACTCTTTAATATATTGTACGGATGGCTTTTCTTTAAACACTATAATATCAAACTCGTGAGGCCTGAGTAAGCAATTGGTAGTATCTTTCATGTCATAGCTTGCAAGCTGTGGCATCCCTTTTTTCATTACTACAGTTGGAGTAATAAGAGTGTCTACAAATCCTATATTCTCAACGCCTGGGTCATATTTGTTATTTCCATTTGCATCCGTAAAGGCAAATACTCCGTAAGGTACAGGCTTTAAGTTTCTTACTGTAAAATATCCCCATTTGTCACTTCTTGCTACGGCGTCAGGAAGTGTTGTTATTACAGATGAATCTTTTGGATTCTCATAGAGGGCAATTGTTACACCCTCCATTGGTAATAGTTTGCTATTATCCAGTACAACCCCACTCACTAGCATAGAGTCTATATGTCTTCCTGTTGAGAAGCTATATACAAAGTTTTGTAAAATATTCCCTTCATTATTATCTGCTATTGCACTTCCAAAATTGAGTGAATATGTTTTAGATGAGTCCAAATCTTTTGGGAATGTCACCACCAAGCTCTTTCCTTTTATCTTAGTAACAGGCCTTTTACTTTGGGGTGGCGATAATGTTATATTTTTTGCGGCATCTTTTACCTGTATGTATTCATTAAAATTTATTGTGATCTTAGTTTTTTGTGTAGGTACTAGAATTGCATTAGAATCAGGTATAATTGATAGTACGATTGGTGCCAATGTGTCTTTAGGCCCTCCGCTTGGTGCTCCTTTCGTATTTGCGCATGAGCTTATATATACCACTTGGATACACACGAAAGCCCAGATACTAATGTTAATTATATATTTTAATATTTTCATTATCAGAAATTGTTTTAATTCTCTTTAATATTCACTCTTATTACAGATTCTACACCTTTAAGTTTCTGAATATTGTTTATCATAATGTTTAAATCATCTGCATTGTGTACATATAATTCAATATTTCCTTCAAATATACCATCATGTGTCTCGAAATTTATCTTTCTGATATTAGCATTCAATACTTGAGTGATAGTCTTGGTTATATCGTTTACTATTCCTATTCTGTCAATTCCTTTCATCTCTAACTTGGCAAGAAAAGATAGTATAGTGTGTTTTGTCCACTTGGCATTTACTATATTATTGCCATCTCTTGCAGCCATTGAAATAGCATCTTTGCATGTTTTTTTGTGTACTACAACATTGTTGTTTTCATCAACGAATCCTATTACAGCATCTCCGGGGATAGGTTTGCAGCAATCTGCAACCTTATATGATAATGAATTATCTATAGGGTTTTCTTTGAGTAGATAATCTTTTTTCTTATCAATATCTGGCCCTTTTTCAATCTCTATATCATAATCGTGCTCTGGATGTTGATGTTTGTCTCTGGCAAAAAATTGGAGATTCCAATATTTGACAAATTTATTTTGTGTGTTTTTCTTTAATACCTCTTCTAAATCGGAAAGATCAACTATTCCGGCACTTATCTTAGTATATAATTCCTCTTTATTGCTGATATTGTATGCCAAAAGCAGTTTTTTCAATACTCTTAATTGTGGCTTTACACCAAATAATGCGAGTTTATCTTCCAATATTGTTTGCCCCTCTTTTATAGCATCTTTAATATCGGATTTTAATGCATCATATATCAGGTTCTTGGCTTTTTGTGTTGTTACAAACTTAAGCCATTCTCTTTGAGGTTTTTGGGACTCTGCCGTGATTATTTCAACCTGGTCACCATTTTTTAGGATATGAGATAAAGGAACAAGTTTTAAGTTCACTTTAGAAGCAATAGCTTTATTACCGATAGCTGTATGGATACTATATGCAAAATCAAGAGCTGTAGATCCTTTTGAGAGTGATTTTGATTCTCCTTTAGGGGTGAAAATGAATATTTCGGATGCTAATAAACCTTCATGGAACTTATCAAGGAATTCAAGTGCATTTACATCGGGATTATTTAGGACCTCTCTCACCATATTCAACCAGTTGTCCATATCATTTTCATTCTTATTCACACCCTTATAGCTCCAGTGCGCAGCAACTCCTTTTTCTGCAATCTGATCCATCCTTATAGATCTGATCTGTACTTCCACCCAGTTACCCTGCGGGCTCATAAGAGTGCAATGCAGAGCCTCGTATCCATTTGATTTAGGTGTGCTTACCCAATCTCTTAATCTGTCAATTTTTGAAATATGATCCTCCGAAATTAGTGAGTATATATCCCAACATTGCTTACGCTCTGTTTGATCCGGTTTTGCTTCAAACACAATTCTTACAGCATATAAATCATATATCTGATCAAATGTGATCTCTTTGGTTTGCATTTTTCTCCATATAGAATAAGGCGTTTTTGTCCGCTTACTTATAGTATATTGGTATTCGGCATCAGAGAGTATTTTTGATATAGGCTTGATAAACTCATCAATTGCACACCCTTTTATCTGAATCTGCTCATTTATTTTATCCGTGATATATTTATATGCCGCAGGCTCTCTATATTCTAGCCAGATATTCTCCATATCAGACTTCATGCTATACAATCCAAGCCTGTGTGCTAATGGAATAAAGATATACATGGTTTCACTCAATATCTTATCTTTTTTCCTCTCCGGCATTGAGCCTAATGTTCTAAGGTTGTGTAATCTATCGGCAAGTTTTATAAGGATAACGCGGACATCATCATTCAAAGTAAGTAGTATACGTTTGAAATTTTCTGCTTGCAAAGATCTCTCATCTTCTGTGGATAGGCTTTTTGAATGTTGTGTATCCATCGCCGACTTTACTTTTGTAAGTCCGTCAACTAGGGATGCTATTTTGGCTCCAAACAATCTCTCTATATCTTCAACCGTATATTCCGTATCTTCTACAATATCATGGAGTAGTGCTGTGACAATTGATTTGTAGCCAAGCCCTATCTCTTGTACTACAATTTTTGCAACAGCAATAGGGTGAATAATATATGGCTCTCCTGAGCGTCTTCTTACACCTTTATGTGCTTCATTTGCAAATTCAAATGCCTTAATAACCTCTTGATACTCTTTTTGATTGGCACATCGTTTCAGACTCGCTAATCTTAAAGATTCAAATTCCTTGGCAATTAAATCGTTATCCTCTTTTGTAAACATATTTAAAATAATAAGTCTCTTCTACCTTTTTTTATCTCTTCTAGCTTTTGAGCCACTTTCTCTCTGGTTTGGGGCTCTGCTATTTTTTCTATTTCCTTTTGGATCAATGCGTAGCCGGCTTTTTTTGTATTTTCAGAAGAGTAGTCCTCCAAATATTCAGCCAAAGTGAGTACGGCATTAGGGGTACAAAATCTTTTTATAAACCCCGGGATTGCAAACTCCATAAAATGCTCTCCGGTACGCCCCATTCTGTAGCAAGAAGTACAAAAGCTCGGAATAAAACCTTTTGTTAAGAGCCATTCCATAACTTGATCCAATTCTCTTGTATCTCCCACTTGGAATTGCTCTTTATTAAGCTCTTGCTTAAGATTTTTATCTTTCTGATATCCTCCGATTTCCAGTTTTGTACCGGCATCTATTTGAGATACTCCCAACTCTATCACTTCATCTCTTATTGCTTCCGACTCTCTGGCTGTCATTATTAATCCGGTGTAAGGTACGGATAATCTAAGGATTGCAACTAATTTTTTAAAGTCATTATCCGAAACTTTATACGGCAGATCAATATTTAGATCATTTGCAGGTTGTATTCTTGGAAAACTGATAGTATGTGGCCCAACTCCATATTTCTCTTTTAAGTGAATTGCATGAGCTACTAAGCCCAAAACATCATATTTCCATTTATACAACCCGAATAATGCACCTATTCCAACATCATCTATTCCACCTTCGAAAGCTCTGTCCATTGAGAATAATCTCCAGAAGTAATCTCCTTTCATATCTTTTGCTGGGTGGTACTCTGCATAAGTTGGTTGGTGATAGGTCTCTTGAAATACCTGGAATGTTCCTATCCCTGCCTCTTTTACAGTGCGGAAGCCCTCAACATCTAAAGGGGCAGCGTTTATGTTTACGCGTCTGATTTCTCCATTACCCGATTTGGTTGCATAGCAAGTTTTTACGCAATCCGCTATAAATTCCGGTGTATAAATTGGAGATTCTCCAAATACCAGAATTAATCGTTTATGACCGTCGTTTTCTAGATTAATAATCTCATTTACGAGCTCATCTTTGGATAACGTTTTTCTTATAGTTCCTTTTGCATCTCTTCTGAATCCGCAATATTTGCAATTATTAATACAACTATTGCCTACATATAATGGGGCAAAAAGAACTATTCTGTTTCCATACACAGTTCTTTTTAGCTCCTTAGCTGCTTCAAATAATTCATTAAGCCCCTCTTGAGATTCAATTGCTAAAAGTTGGGCACAATCTTCTAATGTCAAAGGTGTTTTTGCCAAGCTTTTTGCAAAAATATCTTTTAATTTACTCCTGTCTTCTTTTGTATTATCAATTAAGGAGTGGAATAATTTATCATCTATAAAGTTATCAATCTTCATCTTTAATGTTAAGTTTATCACGTATCTCTTGTTTTAGTAATACGTTATTATCAATAGTATAGCTATCAACGTATTGATATGCATGTGAGATTTCTGCACCGAAAAGTATTATTACCCAACTCACATTCATCCATATTAGGAATAAAGGAATTGCTGCAAATGCTCCATAAATTGCATTTAATCTCGATACTAATATCTGTGTTTCCATATATAAATATTGTACAACAATGAAAGCTACGGCGGCAATTAATGCAGCATTAAAAGCGGCTATAAAATGCACTTTAACATTTGGTATATATTTATACATTATAGTAAACATAAGTAATACAATGCCGAAAAATAATCCCCATTGCAGTACTTTATTTATTGATTCAATCTCAATAATTCCATATCCGATTGATTTTAATGCATCATTAAATACTAGCGAAACGGATAAAAATATTGTGATTAGAAATGGTGCAATTATCAAGATTCCTAAGTAGTATAAAAATCTTCTTGCTATTGATCGTCCTCTTTCAACTTTCCATATATCGTTAAAAGATTTCTCAATATTTAAAATAAGCCATAAAACCGTTCCCATAAAGAAAACGAAGCTTATTACTCCAAATATACCTTGAGTACTGCTTGTAATTATATTATCAGCGAATTTTATAACCCACTTCAGAGTTTCCTGATTGCCAGAAAATGATTCTAAAAGTAATTCTTCCAGCCTTCTCTCTAGCCCCAGCCCTCCTGTAACTACAAATGCAACAGCGGCAAAAGGAACAACCGCCATTGCAGAAAAGAAACTTAAAGATATTGAGTAAAGATTTAGTTTATCACTTGATGCTTCTTTGATAGTTATAATGGCAACTTTTAAATATCTGATTAATCTTTTTCTATATTTTCCCAGATCTTCAATTTTAAGATGCCATACATCCGTGGTAATAAACTTTACCATTTTGTTATGTAAGTCCTTTATTCTATTTAGAAACTCTTTCAATTTATAATCTTTTCTTTATGATTTTTTTAATTTGGACATAAATTTATCAGGATCTATAATAAATCTTGTATGTATCCCTTCACCTAGAACCTCATTATTACGATATGCGACT
>CAZYQA010000065.1:0-10096 GCA_964649555.1 uncultured Muribaculaceae bacterium | reverse complement strand
GAGACATAAAATGGCTACTCATAAACGTAAAAAACGTCTTCGTAAAAACAGACATAAAAAACGTAAGTAGTAACTTGTGTTTGATTAATCTAAAGTAAGGCTTACTTACTTTAGATTATTTATTTAAGAAAGGATGGAGAAGGATTTAATCATTGATGTTACGGAGTCTGAAATATCAATTGCACTTTTAGAAAATCACAGATTAATTGAGCTAAACAAAGAGCAAAATAACTCTGCATTTTCTGTAGGTGATGTTTATCTTGGAAGAGTTAAGAAAATAATGCCCGCTCTGAATGCTGCATTTGTAGATATAGGAGATGATAAGGACGCGTTTATTCATTACCTCGATTTAGGGTTAAACTTCAACGCATTTGATTATTTTTGCAGACAGATAAATCCGAATAAGGATTTAAGGAACTTCTACTCCAATGTTACCATAGGACCAATTCTTGAGAAAGAAGGAAAAATAGCCAATGTCTTGGAAACAGGGCAACCGATAATAGTTCAAATTGTAAAAGAACCAATTTCAACTAAAGGTTCAAGATTAACGGCTGAAATCTCAATTGCAGGAAGAAATATAGTATTATTACCTTTTGGGGATAAAGTTAGTATCTCTCAAAAGATCTCTTCCAGAGAGGAAAAAAAGAGACTGGAACGTCTTGTTTATAGTATTTTACCAAGAAACTACGGCGTTATTATTAGAACGGCCGCAGAAGGAAAGAAAGCAGCGGTATTAGATGCAGAGCTTAGAATGCTCATAAAAAAATGGGAGGATAGTTGGAAAACACTCCTAGATTCTAAACCGCCTAAATTATTATTCACAGAGAATAGTAGAACCACAATAATATTGAGAGATTTACTTAATGATTCATTCTCAAATATTTATGTAAACGATGAGTCTGTATTCTTTGAAATTAAAGAGTATATTTCAACAATTGCTCCTGATCAGGAAAAAATTGTGAAACTATACAATGGAGCTGATCCAATTTTTGATCATTTTGATGTTACAAAACAGATTAAAGGAGCCTTTGGAAAAGTAGTACCGATAAAACAAGGTGCATATATTGTGATAGAACACACAGAGGCTTTGCATGTAATTGATGTTAACAGCGGAATCAGAGCAAAAAATGGTGTAAATCAAGAGCAAAATACTATAGATGTAAATATTAATGCAGCAGACGAAATTGCCAGACAACTTAGATTAAGAGATATGGGAGGTATAATCATTGTTGACTTCATTGATATGGAGACCAATGAAAATAGGATTAAACTTTTCAAACATATGCAAGCAGCTCTTGCATCTGATAGAGCAAAGCATAATGTACTCCCTTTAACTAAATTTGGTTTGATGCAAATTACAAGACAGAGAGTAAGACCTGCCACTGAGATAAAAGTAAATGAAAAATGTCCAACATGTAATGGATCTGGTGAAATAGCATCCAGCATACTGATAGATGATACTATAAAGCGTCAATTAGTATATTTCGTTAAAGAAAAAGGGATAAAATCATTTATTTTAAAAGTGAATCCGATTCTTGAGTCTTATCTTACTAAAGGATTTTTTACCAGTATAAAAAAGAACTGGTGCAGAAAATACGGTTGTAAAATAAAAACTAAGAAGGATACTAATTTTTCACTTCTTCAATTTGAATGGTGTGATAGTGACGGTAAGAGGATAGAATAAAAAAGCTGCTCAAGATTATTCTTGAGCAGCTTTCATTTTTAGTCTGATCTCCTCGGTGCACAGATTTCCAATGCTCCCTTTATGTGTGTGATTTATTTTATTCTTATAAGAGAATTTGCCTTCGTTCACCTCTTTTCCAACAATTTTATAAGCCTCTCTAAAAGGGATTCCTTGTAATACGAGATCATTTACCTTTTCAACTGTAAATAAATACTCATATTTTTCATCATCAAGGATATTCTCTTTCACCTCTATATTTTTGAGCATATATGTTGTCATCTCGATACATTTATGCATCATTTCTAATGATGGAAATAGAATATCTTTAAGTAGCTGATAATCTCGATGATACCCGTGTGGCAGGTTTGTAGTCATTAATGATATCTCATTTGGTACGCTTTGTATTCTATTACAATTTCCTCTTATCAGCTCCCAAACATCTGGGTTCTTTTTATGAGGCATAATACTGGAGCCTGTTGTAAGGCTGTCAGGGAATTTTATAAATCCATAATTGGGGCACATATACATACAGCAATCTGCTGCAAATTTATTGAGTGTAAGTGCTAAACCTGATAGGGCAGAAGCAAGGGCTTTTTCACTTTTGCCGCGGCTTAGCTGCGCTGCTACGGAGTTGTAATTTAGTGTTTTAAACCCCATAAGCTCTGTGGTTTTTTCTCTATCTAATGGGAAAGAGCTACCATATCCTGCAGCTGAGCCAAGTGGATTTTGATTTACTACGTTGTAGGCACCTTTAAGCATATATACATCATCAACTAATGTTTCTGCATACGCTCCAAACCAGAGACCGAATGAAGAGGGCATTGCTATTTGCATATGTGTGTATCCCGGAAGTAGTTTATCCTTATGCTTCTCACTTAACTCTTGCAATGTTGAGAATAGCTCATCTATTTCATTGATAAATATCTCTATTTCTTCCTTTAAGAATAGTTTTATATCTGTCAGAACCTGATCATTTCTAGATCTACCTGAGTGAATTTTTTTTCCAACTTCACCAAGCCTTTGAGTTAAAATAAATTCTACTTGAGAGTGGATATCTTCTATACCCTCTTCCAAAATAAATTTCCCATCCTCAATTTCGCTTAGTATATTTTTTAATTCGCCAGTTAGTATTTCTAGTTCATCTTTAGTTAATAAGTTGATCTCTTGCAGCATCTGTATGTGTGCTAGTGATCCTTTTACATCATGTTTTGCTAATCTTAAATCTAGAATTCTATCATTTCCTGTTGTAAAATTAAGTACATAATCTTTTGTACTATTTTCTCCTTTACTCCAAAGTGTACTCATTTTAGCCTAATATTTTATTAAAGTCTGTTATAAATTCTATATACCCCAGAATCCCCTCATTTAATTCGGATATTTCTATGTATTCATTTGCTCTATGGCTTCTGGACGAATCTCCGGGTCCCATTTTTATTCCCGGAATATCAATTCGCATCCAATCAGAGGTAGTAGGGGATATGTAAGTCGCTAAATTAAGGTTATCTATACTTTTTTTCAGCAAGCAAATTTCGGGTGTTGCTGAAGTTTTATTTGTCAGATTCCTAGGTGTGAGTTTACTTTCAACCATGTTTTGGAGTAGCTCGTATATTTCAATATTAGAATATACATCAGTTGGCCTAATATCAATTACAAAAGTAGCTTTATCCGGAATTACATTATGCGCAACCCCGCAATTAAGCTGCGTAACAGTTAGTTTAACTTCACCCATTAAATTTGATTTCTTTTCAAATTTATATCCTTTTAAAATCAGAATATCACCTATTGCTTTATATAAAGCATTTATCCCTTCATTTCTAGCTGCGTGTCCGCTTTCCCCTGTTGCTTGAGCATCAATTACTAATAACCCCCTCTCTCCAAGTGCAGCCTTCATCTGAGTAGGTTCTCCCAATATTGCATAATCAGGGTATTTATTTTTATTTTTTAAGCACTCAATTACTAAGTCCATACCATTAGGCCCCGATTTCTCCTCCTCTGCTGTAAGTATAAGCATCAGATTGATATTTTCCGTTTTATTAAACATTTCAAAAAATACCTCTATCTGGCTTACAACGCATCCTCCGTCATCATTGCTACCCAAGCCGTAGATTTTGCCATCCTGCTCTATAGCTTCAAATGGATCTATTGTATAGTCACTTGATGCTTTAACGGTGTCTATATGAGAACATAATGCTAGAGTTTTCTTATTTGCAGAATATTTGCCGCTATATAGTATGATATTGTTCTTTTCTCTGCTTATAATAATATCTCCATTTATACTCTTTATTCTTTCTATAAGGTATGACTCAATATAATCAGCTACTTCCCGTTCCTCAAATGAATAGGATGGAATACTTATTATCTTTTTTAATAGAGATATTGAATTATTTAGTGGAGTGCTTAGATTCATTATTTATAGTTTAAGTATTGTTTCTTTATTTATAAGTAAATTGTCTGCATGTTTGATAACTACCTCTCCAACTCCTTTATGTAGTGCTGCAAAAGCATTGTCAAGTTTAGGGATCATACCATCTTTTACGCGCCCTTCTTCAAGTAATTGCTTGTAACTTATGCTATTAATTAGTGGAATAATAGAATCGTTATCGTTTGCATCTAATAATACTCCGTTTTTCTCAAAGCAATATACCAGTTTTGTTGCAAATTCTTTTGACATGGCAATTGCTAATGATG
This sequence comes from uncultured Muribaculaceae bacterium, assembly GCA_964649555.1. Lineage (GTDB taxonomy): Bacteria > Bacteroidota > Bacteroidia > Bacteroidales > UBA932 > Egerieousia. The sequence goes on along the minus strand of CAZYQA010000065.1, from coordinate 5,724 downwards.
AGGCCATAGTATCAGCATTTGTGTTTAGCAATGAGCCATTTGAATCGTGTGTGATTGCACAAAATACAGGTGTGATGCCTCTTCCTAGCAATGAGTTAAGAAATGATACATTTATTTTATCCGGATCTACATCTCCTACATATCCCCAATCAATAGGGTTGCATGCTCTTCTAGTTGCAGGGACACTATTTCCGTCTGCTCCTGATAGCCCAATTGCGTTACACCCTATTTTTTGTAAGTAGGCAACTATCTCTTTGTTTATCAATCCGGCATAAACCATTGTTACAAGTTTAAGAGTTTCATAATCGGTTATCCTCCTTCCATTATGCATTTTTACCTCTATACCTAGCTTTGGAGATAGTTCGCTCGCTATTGCTCCTCCACCATGTATAAGCACTTTGGGGCCCTCTATTTTACTAAAATTTATTAGGAAGTTTTCCAATTTCTCTTTGTTGTCAACTATATTACCGCCAACCTTTACAATTGTTAAAGTATTCATATATTAAATATTTTATAATGATAAAAGGATCTCTTTTAATACTGTTTGTACAGAAACTACTCTGTTCGCAGCTTCGGGTATCACTAATGATTGTGGTGATTCAATTACATCATCTGTCACAATCATATTTCTTCTTACAGGCAAGCAGTGCATAAAATAGGCGTTATTTGTAAGAGCCATTTTTTTGCTATCTATCGTCCAATTTCTATCTGTGCTTAAAATTTTTCCATAATCATCACCTTGATAAGCACTCCAGTTTTTTCCATAAATAAAATCTGCATTTTTAAATGCCTCATCTTGGTCATATTCTATTGTTGCTCCTTGAGTAAATTTTGGATCAAGCTCATATCCTTTAGGGTGTGTTACTACCACTTCGTAATCTGCTGCAACCATCCATTCTACAAAAGAGTTTGGAACTGCTTGGGGAAGTGCCTTAGGGTGCGGTGCCCAGCTTAATACCACTTTGGGTTTTGTTACTTTCTTATATTCATTTATTGTAATAAGATCGGCAAAGCTCTGCAAAGGGTGCCTTGTAGCAGCTTCCATGCTTATAACAGGCTTTCCTGATAATTGTATAAACTGATTGATAATCTTTTCGGTATAATCATCAGCTTTATTTGTAAGAGAGGCAAAACTTCTTACGCCAATTATATCGCAATATGATCCCATTACCGGTATTGCCTCTAAGATATGTTCTGGCTTGTCACCATCCATTATTACACCTCTCTCTGTTTCCAGCTTCCAAGCACCTTGGTTTATATCAAGTACAATAACATTCATTCCCAAGTTAAGAGCCCCTTTTTGTGTACTTAATCTGGTTCTTAGGCTTGAGTTGAAGAAAATCATCAGCATGGTTTTGTTCTTCCCAAGTTCACAATCTGCAAAAGGATTCTCTTTTACATATTTGGCTTTATTTAATGCTTCATTAATGTTGCCAATATCTTGTACGCTAATAAAATTTCTCATTTATTTAATACATATTTTAAATGATTCGATAAATTTATCTGCCTCTTTTTTTGTTATATTCAAAGGGGGTAAAAGCCTTATTATATTTTTACTTGCTCCACCGGTAAAAACTTTAGTTTCAAAAAGGAGCCTGTTTCTTACCCCTTCAAATCCCTGATTCATTTCTAACCCTATCATTAATCCTGCTCCTCTGATCTCTTTGATAGGTTTATTTTCACCAACAAATGGCGTTAATTGACTAATTAGGTATTCTCCAATATTTTTTGAGTTTTCTATTAGTTGCTCATCTTTCATCACATCTAAAACTGCAATGGCAGCAGCACATCCAAGGTGATTTCCTCCAAAGGTTGTACCCAGCATTCCATATTTGGCCTCAATCTTATCCGATATAATTAATGCTCCCATTGGGTATCCATTGGCTATCCCTTTTGCCATTGTGATAATATCCCCTTTAACATCTGCTAATTGGTGTGCAAAGAATTTACCACTTCTACCATATCCGCTTTGAATCTCATCAAATATCAAAACAGTACCGCTCTCTTTGCAAAGTTTTTCAACCTCTTTCAGATATGCTGTGCTTGGAGTATAAATCCCTGCAACTCCTTGTATCCCCTCTATTATGAATGCTGCATATTCTTTGCTTTCAAGCTCTTGTTTTGCCGCCTCTATATTGTTGATAGGTACGAAAGTTACATTTGAGTTTTTGTTGAACTCTGCCTGAATAGCAGGATTGTCAGTAGCCTCTACTGCACCGCTTGTTCTTCCGTGAAATGCTTTGTTAAGTGCTAGGATCTTCTTTCTTCCTGTTTGGAATGATGCTAGTTTAAGTGCATTCTCATTTGCTTCTGCTCCTGAATTGCAAAGAAAAAGGTTGTAGCTTTCATATCCGCATATTTTCCCCAGTTTCTTAGCCATCTCTTTTTGTAGAGAATTTTGTACGGCATTTGAATAGAAACCGATATTATTTAATTGATTTGTAATCTTAGCTATATAATGAGGATGAGCATGTCCGATACTAATTACAGCATGCCCGCCATATAAATCTAAGTATTCTACACCATTAGCATCAAATATTTTACATCCGATACCTTTCACAGGCTCTATATCCCATAATGGGTAAACGTCAAATAAATTCATCTTTTGTTGTTTAACTACGCATTAAAATGCGCTTGGTTTTAATTTTAATCCCGCTGTGTGCTCAAATCCACAAATTAGATTCATGTTTTCTACAGCTTGTCCGCTAGCACCTTTTACAAGGTTATCAATAATTGATGAGATATGTATAAAGCCATTATGCAGCTCTATATGTAATAGTACCTTATTTGTATTTACAACCTCTTTGAGACTGATTCCTTTTTTTGATATAAATACAAATGGAGACTTTTTGTAATATTCATTGAAATATGTTTCGGCATCAGATAATTCATATCCAATCTCTCCGTTCACTTTTGGTGCGCCGTTCCATTTTGTATATATACTTGCAAAAATACCTCTTGTGAAATCTCCTCTCATTGGTACAAAGTTGATTTGTGGAGCATCATTGCCCGATAATTCTTTTAAGGATCTTCCAATCTCCCCTAAATGCTGGTGAGAGAAATTTTTATAAATAGAGATATTATTATCGCGATAGCTAAAATGCCCTGTTGCCGATGGCACTTTTCCTGCCCCTGTAGAGCCTGTTATTGCTGTAATATGTACCTCTTCAGTTAATAGATTCGCCTTTGCTAAAGGAGCTAAAGCAGATTGAATGGCTGTAGCAAAGCATCCAGGGTTAGCAATGTTTTTTGCCTCTCTTACTTTTGTTGCAAAACTATCTGTTAAGCCGTAAATAAATTCTCTCTCTTTATATATAGGATCTAGCCTGAAATCATTTCCTAAATCAATTATCTTACAATCTGCCGAAAGGGTATTTTTATCTAAAAACTCTTTTGATAAGCCATGTCCTAAACATAGAAATACTACATCAGGGTTTCCTATTTTATCAGTAAACTCTAAGTCTGTTTCACCAATTAAGTCTCTATGCGCCTCTGTGATTTTCTCTCCTACGCTAGTTGTACTTAGTACATTTATTTTATTTATATGCGGGTGGTTCAGGAGAATTCTTAATAATTCCCCTGCAGTATATCCTGTTCCACCTGCTATAGTAACTTCAATTTTATTCATTCTGTTATGCTAAAAATCAGATTTATCATTTAATGAATAGTATATTTTCAATGGATTTGCCAATACTTTTGTAAATCCAATCACATCTTGTGCTGTATATGATTTATTCATTTCTCCGTATTCTCCAAATTTAGAGCTCATTAGATCATAATCTGTTGTGCATCCTAATACTAAGAAATTATAAGGTCTTAATAATACCTCTACTTCCCCCGTTACACTTTTTTGTGTACTCTCTAGGAATGCTTCCATGTCTCTCATTGTAGGATCAAGATACTGCGCTTCGTGCATTAATTGTCCATAGTAATTGGCAATAAGCTCTTTCCAGTATAATTGTCCTTTTACTAAAACATGTTTTTCAAGTAAGTGATGAGCTTTTATAATAATAAATGGTGCTGCAGCTTCAAACCCAACTCTACCTTTTATACCTATAATAGTATCTCCGATATGCATATCCCTGCCAATACCATATGGGCAAGCTACCTCGGCAACTTTTTTAATTACTTCTACTGGGGACATTTTTGCACCATTGAAGGATACCGGCTCACCTTTTTCAAACCCTATTTTAATTTTCTCTTCGCCTTGTTTTGTAACTTGATGAGGATAAGCCTCTTCAGGTAAGTATCCGCTTGAAGATAATGTTTCAACACCACCTATACTGGTACCCCATATACCTTGATTGATAGAGTATTTGCTTTTCTCCCAACTAAAGTTAAAGCCGTGTTTTACAAGATAATCTATCTCTTCTTTTCTTGAAAGCATAAGTTCTCTGATAGGTGCTAATATCTCTACCTGAGGTGCTAGGATATCAAATACAATATCAAATCTCACTTGGTCGTTTCCTGCTCCTGTACTGCCATGAGCCACATACTTAGCTCCTAGTTTTTGTACATGTTTAAGAACCTCTAATGCTTGGAATGCTCTTTCAGAGCTTACAGATAGGGGATAAGTAGAGTTTTTAAGGATATTGCCAAAAATCAAATATTTTATACCTTTATTATAATAGGTCTCTACTGCATCTATATTTATATGTGTAGTTGCTCCAAGTTCTAAAGCTCGCTCTTTAATTTGCTCAGCTTCTTCTTTGGTAAAACCACCTGTGTTCACCATAATAGTGTGAACCTCTAAATTTTTCTCGTTTTTAAGATAAGGGACGCAAAATGATGTATCTAATCCACCACTAAATGCAAGTACTACTTTTTCTTTCATTTTATTTGATTTTGTTTTTTAAAGTTCTAAAAGGGTAGGTTATTCCTCTTCCAAGGTATCCGGCCATAGCAATGATAGGCTGTGGCTTTGTACTAACCGTTAATTTTTTGAAGTTTTGAGCAAATTTTTTCGGCTCCATTTTTACAGGATCGTACAATAAAGCTGTGCATAAGCACATTTTGTAGCTATTCCTTTCAAGAATATCAAAGTTCCTACAACCGCTACATCCTTGCCAAAATTCTTGATCTGTTGTGAGTTCAGAAAATGGTACCGGTCTGTATCCTAGCTCGGAGTTGATTTTCATGACAGCTAAACCTGTTGTGATGCTAAAGATCTTAGCATAAGGATACATGATTCTTGAGAGTTCAAAGATTTTTTTCTTTATCTCTCTTGCTAAACCTGTTTTCCTGAATTCATGAGCAATGATCAAACCTGAGTTTGCAACAAATTTTGAATGGCTCCAAGTCTCAATATATGAATACCCTGCGAATTTTCCATTCTCCGCTATTGCTATTACAGCCTTACCATCTCTCATTTTTTCTTTTACATACTCCGGGCTCCTCTTGGCAATACCAGTGCCTCTTTCTTGAGCAGAGATGTAAACAAGTTCGCAGATCTCTTCCGCGTAAATAACGTGCGACTCATTAGCCACATAGATGTTTACCTTCATCTTAAAACGAGTTAATATGTAATTATACAAGCCCTCTCGGGCAAACGTTATATATTTATTTGCTATTTAAAGTAGGAGAGAACACTCCTCTTTTGCCTAATATGTACGAACTATATATATATAAATATAGTTCACTATATTCGGACTAGTGAATAAGCTACACGCGCATGACGTCGGACTTGCCAATGCGATTGAGTTAGTTGTGATATGTAGCTAAATA
>CAZYQA010000064.1:0-10137 GCA_964649555.1 uncultured Muribaculaceae bacterium | reverse complement strand
CTTCGTATTTGCGAATCGTGAATCAGACAAGCGAGGAATTGATCGGCAAAAATATATTTGTTGTTTCCGATTCTCACGGCGATTTTAAACAATTTGTAAAGTTATTAGAGCAAAATGGAGTTATTAATTCAGATTTAACTTGGAATTTCTCCTCAAACTCATTAGTTATCATAGGAGATACTTTTGATAGGGGAAAAGATGTTTTAATGCTTTTCTGGTATTTTATATGGCTTGAGAGAGAAGCTTCAAAAGCTGGAGGTAGATTAATATATATTTTGGGTAATCACGATAATATGGTTTTAAAGGGAGATTTAAGGTATTTAGCAGATAGATATACTACTTTTTCAGATACTCTTAATATACCATACAATGAGCTATTTTCAAATAATTCATATATTGGTGAGTGGTTGGCTTCCAAAAATTTAATACAGAAAGTGGGCGATAATATCTTTGTGCATGGAGGTATTAGTAAAGAGTTTATTGATAACGGTTATTCTCTAAATGATGCTAACAATATAGGCCGTGATTTCCTTTTTTCTAATAAAGACTTATATACAGATGATGCAAAGTTCATATTTGGAACAAATGGTCCCCTTTGGTATAGAGGATTGGTAAGAGATGATGAAAAATATAATCCTATTTCGGATAAAAGTTTGAATGAAGTTCTCAAATATCTAAAAGCTAAGAGAATAATTGTAGGACATACAACTTTTGAGGGTGTACAACACCATCATAAAGGAAGAGTAATATCAGTGGATTCAAAAGATAAGAGTTTAGATATACCCCATCTTTCGCAAGGGCTAATGTTGAGGTAAATTAGGTTTTATAAATAAAATTGGCTGTTCAATTAAATTTGAACAGCCAATTTGTTTTATACTTTAATAAAAAACTATTGAGCTAATTTTTTATAAGACTCGTATCTTGCTTTAGCAAACTCTTCTGTTAATGAGAATAGCTCTTGAGCTTCTTGAGGGAATGCTCCGATTAATGAAGCGTATCTTACCTCACCTTTGATGAAGTCTTGGAATTTGCTCCAATCCGGCTCTTTGCTATCTAAAGTGAATTGATTTGCACCCTCGATAGAAGGGTTAAATCTGTATAGATGCCAGTAACCAGCTTCAACAGCTAATTTCTCTTCTCTTTGAGTTTTACCCATACCTGCTTTCAAGCCGTGGCTGATACAAGGAGAGTAAGCGATGATCAATGATGGTCCATCATAAGCCTCAGCCTCTTTAAGTGCATTAAAGAATTGAGCTTGGTTTGCACCCATTGCTACTTGTGCTACATAAACGTAACCGTAGCTCATTGCCATCATACCTAAATCTTTTTTACGGATTTTTTTACCTGAAGTTGCGAATTTAGCAACAGCACCTGCAGGAGTAGATTTAGATGATTGTCCACCGGTATTAGAGTAGATCTCTGTATCAAGAACGATAACATTTACATTCTCACCTGAAGCTAATACGTGGTCTAATCCACCATATCCGATATCATAAGCCCAACCGTCACCTCCGATAATCCATTGGCTACGTGGAACTAATAAATCTTGGTATTTAGATAATTCTTTGCAAATCTCGCAAGAACAAGCTGTAATCATAGGGATTAGTTTGTCAGCGATTTCTCTGCATGCTTTAGCGTCATCTTTTTTAGATAACCACTCAGCGAATAATGCTTTCATTTCAGCAGAGCACTCATTGCACTCCATTCCTTCAACCATTAATCTTTGAACAGTCTCTCTTAATCTCTCAGCAGCTAATCTCATACCCATACCAAACTCAGCATTATCCTCAAATAATGAGTTAGCCCAAGCTGGTCCTCTACCATTTTTGTCTTTGCAATAAGGTGATGCAGGGAATGAACCACTATAGATAGATGAACATCCTGTTGCATTAGCAATAGTCATTCTCTCTCCGAATAGTTGAGTGATAGCTTTAACATAAGGAGTTTCACCACAACCGGCACAAGCTCCAGAGAACTCGAATAAAGGTTGTGCAAATTGTGAATTTTTCACGTTTTGCTCTTTAGCAACTACATTATCTTTATAGCCTACATGTGCGTGTAAGTAATCGTAATTTGCTTGCTCAGGCATTTGGCTTTCTGCTGAATCCATTACTAAAGCTTTAGTTTTAGCAGGACATACATCAGCGCAGTTACCACAACCTGTACAATCTAATGGATCAACTTGAATAGTGAAGTAGAACTCTTTAAGAGGGCCATTACCTTTCACTTTCTTCACTGATTGAGGAGCTTTAGCAGCCTCTTCCTCTGTCATTAAGAATGGACGGATAGCAGCGTGAGGACAAACGAATGAACATTGGTTACATTGGATACAGTTTTCTGGTAACCAATTAGGTATATGAGTAGCGATTCCACGTTTCTCATAAGCAGCAGTACCTGCAGGGATAACTCCGTCTGCAAAATCTTTGAATGCGCTTACAGGTAAATCGTTACCACATTGTGCGTTCACTACGTCTGCTATATTTTTAACCCAGTCAGTAGCCATTCTTTCAAATGACTCAGGCACGAATTTGCTTCTTGAGATATTATTCCAATCAAAAGGTATTTCAACTTTAACATACTCTGCACCTCTATCAACAGCTGCATAGTTCATGTTAACAATGTTCTCTCCTTTTTTACCGTAGCTCTTATCAATAGCTTTTTTCATGCTCTTAACAGCAAGCTCGTAAGGAATAATTTCTGAAATTTTGAAGAAAGCAGATTGAAGGATAGTATTTGTTCTATTTCCTAATCCAATTTCCTCTGCAATTTTAGTTGCATTGATTATATATAGATTGATGTTTTTGTGAGCAATCTCAGCTTTAACATAATCTGGAATTCTTGATAATGTCTCTTCTACTTCCCATAAGCTGTTAAGTAATAGAGTACCATTTTTCTTAATACCTCTTAATACATCATATTTTTTAAGGTATGAAGGAACGTGACAAGCTACGAAGTCAGGTTGAGAAACCAAGTAAGGAGCTAAGATAGGCTCATCACCGAATCTCAAGTGTGAGCAAGTGAATCCACCTGATTTTTTAGAATCGTAATCGAAATATGCTTGGCAGTATTTAGGAGTATTCTCTCCAATGATTTTGATAGTATTTTTGTTTGCACCTACTGTACCATCAGAACCTAATCCGTAGAATTTACACTCAGTTGTACCTTTTCTTGCTAAGCTTACCTCTTCTTTTACAGGTAAAGACTTAAATGTAACATCATCAACAATACCGATAGTGAAATCATTTTTAGTCTCTTTTGCTTTAAGGTTCTCGAATACTGCAACGATATCAGAAGGGGTAGTATCTTTAGAAGAAAGACCATAACGTCCACCAACAACCTTAGCATTTATTCCGTTTTCAGCTATAACAGCTTTTACATCTAAGTAAAGAGGCTCTCCGGTTGCACCCGGCTCTTTAGTTCTGTCTAATACTGCAATTTTCTTAACTGAAGCAGGAAGAACTCTTAACATATATTTAGGAGAGAAAGGTCTATAAAGTCTTACGATAATAACACCTGTTTTCTCACCTTTTGAGTTAAGATAATCTACAGTCTCTCTGATTGTTTCAGTAATTGATCCCATTGCAACGATTACGTTTTCTGCATCTGCAGCTCCGTAAAAATCGAATGGAAGGTAATGACGGCCCGTTAGTTCGCTAACTTCACCCATATATCTTGCTACGATATCAGGAACAGCATCATAATATACATTACAAGCCTCTCTGTTTTGGAAGTAAACGTCTGCATTTTGTGCAGTACCTTTAGTTACAGGGGCATTAGGATTAAGACCTCTTTGTCTGAATTTTGCAAGTGATTTAACACTTAACATTTTCTTTAGATCCGCAGGGTCTATATCTTCAATTTTTTGAATCTCGTGTGATGTTCTGAATCCATCGAAGAAGTGAACAAATGGAACAGATGATTTTAGAGTTGATAGGTGTGCAACAGCAGCCATATCTAAAGCCTCTTGAACACTTGCTGAAGCAAGGAATGAGAATCCGGTTTGCCTAGCAGCCATAACATCTTGGTGGTCACCAAAGATAGATAGTGCATGAGAAGCTAATGCCCTTGCAGATACGTGGAAAACAGTAGGTAATAATTCTCCAGCTATTTTATACATATTAGGGATCATTAATAATAGCCCTTGTGATGCAGTAAATGTTGAAGTAAGTGCACCTGTTTGCAATGAACCGTGAACGGCACCTGCAGCTCCACCCTCACTTTGCATCTCTACCACTTTTACAGGCTCTCCAAATATGTTCTTCCTACCGTATGCCGACCATTCATCTACAAGCTCTGCCATAGTGGAAGAAGGTGTAATGGGATAAATGGCTGCAAGCTCACTGAACATATATGCAACATGTGCAGCAGCATAATTACCATCGCAGGTAATAAATTTTTTTTCTTTAGCCATACTTTATGAATTTAAAGATTGTATATAAAAAATATAGTTTCTATTTATTTAAATCCCTGTAGTTTAATGAGATAAGTCTTGCCGGGATAAAACAAAAAAAGTTTCCTTCAAAAGTACAAAAATTAATTTGAATTTTAAAGGAAACCTTATTTTTAAATTTCTATTGATGTCCGCTTGTTTGTGCTTCTGGGGCTATTTTTGCGATAAGTCCTTGAAGAACTTTTCCAGGGCCAACCTCCACAAACTCTTTAGCACCATCTTTTACCATGTTCTCTACAGATTGAGTCCAAAGTACAGGTGCTGTTAATTGAACTAATAGATTTTCTTTTATAACGTCTGGGTCTGTATTAGGCTCAGCACTCACATTTTGATAAACCGGGCAAACAGGCTCTTTAAAATCTGTTTCTTCTATCGCTTTTGCCAGTTCTACTCTTGCCGGATCCATTAATGGAGAGTGGAATGCACCACCTACAGGTAATATTAAAGCTCTTTTTGCTCCTGCTTCTTTTAACTTTTCACAAGCCGCATTTACAGCCTCAATTTCTCCTGATATTACTACTTGTCCATTGCAGTTATAGTTAGCAGCTACTACTGTGCCCTCAGTATTGTTGCAAATATCTTCAATCACTTTATGATCAAGATTTATAATTGCAGCCATTGTTGAAGGTTGAATTTCACATGCTTTTTGCATTGCTTGTGCTCTTTGTGATACTAATTTTAAACCATCTTCAAAGCTCATTGCACCAGATGCTACAAGTGCTGAAAACTCACCAAGTGAGTGTCCTGCAACCATGTCAGGTCTGAATTCAGGTAAACAAGCTGCCATAATTACAGAGTGTAAAAATACTGCAGGTTGTGTAACCTTTGTCTCTTTAAGTTGTTCTGCCGATCCGTTAAACATAACGTCGGTTATAGAGAATCCCAAAATCTCGTTTGCTTTTTCAAACATCTCTTTTGCCTTAGGATTAGAGTTATACAACTCTGCACCCATGCCTGAGAATTGGGCTCCCTGTCCGGGAAATACGTATGCTTTCATATCCTATTTCTTTTAATTTGGGCGCAAATATATAAAAATTACTTAAATTATTTAACTTTGCCTTCAATTAGCACCCGTAGTTTAATGGATAAAATTATGGATTCCGGTTCCATTGATAGCAGTTCGAATCTGCTCGGGTGTACTTATTTAGTGAAACAAAAAACCCGCCACATTTAAATGTAGCGGGTTTATTAATTTATTAGATTTACTATTTAGTAATCTCTTTATCAGCTTTTATTTCCTCTTTTTCAACTTTATCAGTTGCTACTTCAATTTCCTTTTTTTCTGCAACCTTCTCAGCTATTTCCTCTTTCTTTTCCTCTTTTTGTGCAGCTTTAGGAGTTTCTACTTTTTTGCCTACACATGTTCCGTCATTTTCAACAAATGCCAAGATCTCACCTTTGTCCACTTTATCCCCTTGTTTAGCACATACGGCAACAATCTTACCATTCATAGGAGAAGTTGCTGCTTGTGGGCCAAAGAATGCTTCAACATAGCAAACAGGATCTCCACTATTAAACTCAGTGCCTATGTTTGGTGCGGTAGATACATCTGTAACATCATATTGCCAGATAACAGTACCTTTTACAGGTGATTGTACCGGTTGAGCATTAGGAAACTTAGCGACTAAAGTATCAATATCAAATTTAGGCATCTCTACAACAGGTCTTGTTACAATTATTGGAGCTCCTGCTTTCTCTTTTGCAGCCTCTAACTCTTGCTCAAAACGTTTTTTAGCTACGCCACTCTTGTAATCTCTATATTGTCTTTCGTGCATTGCAAGCTCGAATAATTCCTCATCATCTTCTCCTCTGTCCCATCCCTCTTCTTTCATCATTGCTTCGAATTTAGGAAGTTCGTTAGGGAATTCGTCTTGAGGATTTCCTGTGTAGAATTCTAATCCTTTGTTTTTAACTATCTCTATAATCTCAGGAGCAAGTGGCCCAGGAAGAGTACCTGTCTTACCTAAAATCATATTCATTGTATCTTTATCAATTGTTGTCCAACGTGGCTCCCCTTTAAGAATGTGCATTAAGTTCATCAATGCTGTATTCTTAACATATTGGCTGAATGGTGTAACAAGTGGTGGATAACCTAGTTTAGGCCATACATACTCTACCTCTTGGAATAACATCACAACCAATTCATTAAGTGAAAGTTCTTTTTTGCCTTGGTTTCTTAGTGATGCGTTGATAGCATTTGAGAAACCTTTTAAGTCTGCCATCATTGATCCCATCATACCACCAGGTAATCCGCAACCAACAAGTAATGACGACATTCTGTAATTGTCAGGTTCAATGAAGTATCCAAGATAATCATCTATGAATGTTTGAGTTAATCTTCTTGCCTCCATGTATGCATCCATATTGATATCTTTTACTAAGAAGCCTGCATCTTTAAGCATAGCTTGAATAGTAATTACATCCGGATGTATTTTCCCCCATGAAATAGGCTCCATTGCAACATCGATATAATCTGCACCAGCTCTGGCAACCTCTAACATAGAAGCTACTGAGAATCCAGGGCCTGAGTGACCGTGATATTGAACAGCAATATGAGGGTATTTATCTTTTATAGCTTTAGTTAATCTACCTAAAAAAGCAGGGCGACCAATACCTGCCATATCTTTTAAGCATATCTCGTCACATCCGTATTCTACAACTTTATCCACAACGCCCATATAGTATTCTACAGTATGGATAGGAGAGTGAGTAATACTTAATGCAACCTGTGAAATCATTCCACCTTTTTTTGCTCCAAGTACAGAGCCTTTAAGGTTTCTGTGGTCATTTAATCCGCAGAATGATCTTGAAATGTTTGTCCCTTGTTTTCCTTTAACCTTATACATAAGATTTCTTACATCTTCAGGAACAGGATTCATTCTTAACGCATTTAATCCACGCTCAAGCATATGAGTTTGAATACCTACCTTGTTAAAAGGTGCAGTCCATTCTCTAACAGCTTTATTTGGGTTCTCTCCAAATAGTAGATTTACTTGTTCAAACGCGCCGCCGTTAGTCTCTACACGATCAAAACAACCCATATCTATAATAACCGGTGCAATTTGTTTCAATTGGTGAACCATTGGAACATATTTGCCCGAAGATTGCCACATATCTCTATATACGAGAGAGAATTTAATTTCACGTGCCATAAAAATTGATTTTTGTTTTTATAGTTAATATATTTTAGCTAATAGTCTACAAATCTAATAAAAAAAGTACGCGTTTGGTTACAATTTTTAAGAAAAAATACATATATTTACCACAAGAAAATATTGCTTAAATTGCCGTAGAAGTTGATTTTTTTCGAAAAGTGAGAATATTTTAAAAAATATTACAAAAGTTGTTGTATTTATAAAAAAAATACTATCTTTGCAACCCAATTCAACATGGTGATTGTAGCTCAGTCGGTTAGAGCGCTGGTTTGTGGCACCAGAGGTCGTGGGTTCGAATCCCATCATTCACCCTCAAAATAGGCTGTCGGATTAATCTTCCGTACAGCCTATTTTTATTTTTATTTCGTACATTTGTCTTGAAACAAAATCATTGTCGGAGTGTTTAAATCTAAAAATACATAATTATGAGTGCATTTTACATCGTTACGAATAAAACTTATTCAATTACAAGAGGATTGATTACATTGTTGGTGGGCGTATGTTTTCTCTTATGGCCTAGCTCAATAGCTCCTTTTATTGTTAAGATTATTGCTGCATTTTTGCTTGCAATAGGTTTAATATCTTTGGTCTTTGCTCTTAACACTAAGCCTCAGGGGGGCAAGGGAAGTGGTTTCTTGCCAATAATGAATGTTATAGTTTATCTGGTATTGGGGCTGCTGATATTTGTATTTCCTAATTTCTTCTTAAATCTGTTGGCTATTCTTTTCGGAATAGTAATGCTTGTTGCAGGAATAAGTCAGATAGCAAATTTATATGCAGGAAGGAAATATGTACAAGTGTCGGGAGGCTTATACATTATTCCTATCATTATTACAGTATGCGGATTGGTATTACTTTTTAGTCCTGACGCTTCAATTGAATTTCTTACAATTTTATTTGGCGTAGCTCTTTTGCTTTATGGAGTTTCTGAGTTCGGTCAAGCATGGCAGTTTAGAAATGTAAAAGTTTCTAAAGATGGTAAAATCTCAGGCCCAATTGAGGATGTGAAATACGAGGAAGTGAAGGATGATAAATAATATTAATAAATAAAATATCCAGCAGCTCCAGCAATTATTATAACAAGTATTGGATTTACTTTTAACCACTGGCTAGCTATAAAGGCGAGTGCAAAAAGTATCCAACTGTAATAATCAATAAAGTTGTCATGAGTAATGAGTATTCCTGCAGCAGCAGCTATCATTCCTATAACTACCGGTCTTAGAAATTTTAGCAATGATGCGAAGATGTTGCTGTTTTTGAATTTGGCATACATTGTACAAATAAATAATACTATAATAAAAGATGGGAGTGTGACAGCAAATGTTGCTATTAGGGATCCGAGCACATTTCCCGTTACAGTATATCCTATATATGTAGCACTATTTATCCCTATCGGGCCTGGTGTCATCTGTGATATTGCTATGATGTCTGTAAATTCTTTGGCGGTAATCCATCCGTTCACAACTACAACTTGGTCTTGAATGAGTGAAAGCATTGCATACCCCCCACCAAATGTAAAAAGCCCGATTAAGAAAAAGGTGTAGAAAAGTTGAAAATATATCATTTTTGAATTCTCCTCTTATTTGTAAATTGGATAATGGTAAATATTACTCCTGTTAATAGTAATATATATACGGGTGATACTCTTAAAAATATTATTGCGAGTGAGGTTGTTATAGCTAAAATAGCTGTGTAAATATTCAGATTAGATTTTTTTGCCATATTGATAACCGGGACTGCAATAAGTGCCACCACAACAGGGCGTATTCCCTTAAAAATCTTTATTACCGTTTCGTTGTCTTGGTATCCTGCGAAAAATATAGCTATAAGTAATATTATTAAAAAGGATGGCGTAATGCTTCCTAATGTAGCAACAATACTCCCTTTAGTTCCCTTTAGTTTATATCCTAAAAATATTGATATGTTAACGGCTAATAACCCGGGAGCAGATTGGGCTATTGCAAGTATATCCATAAATTCATGCTCATCAATCCATTTTTTCTTATCTACAACAACTTTTTGGATTATTGGAATCATCGCATATCCGCCTCCTATTGTGAATGCGCCTATTTTAGCGAAACTAAAGAATATATCAAGATATAAGTTCATTTATGATCTTTTTAGTAGAGGTGCAAATTTAGAGCAAAAAAAATCTTATTCAAATTAAAAAATAATTTTACAGAAAATCAGATAGTTAATATATTTATGAGAAAAAAAGAGGAAAAATAATTGCAAAAAGTTTTGCATATCTGAAAAAGGTGCTTATCTTTGCATCCCGTTTCGGAAACGAAATGGTTTACGAAAGTAAGAAAAAATAGTTCATTGAAAATAATGTAAGACAAGCAGCATATTAGAATGAAAATTATGATAAGTTGTTTAGATATTAGGCGCTAAGGTTTAAGATGAAGGAGTTTACTTAGGTAAATGACTGAAGCTTAATACCGCAAGCAACGAAATAGATGAATAGCTTTGCAGAATTTTAATATGTATTGTACAAGGAAACTAGTAATACTAATTTTTAAGTATAAGAGC
>CAZYQA010000063.1:0-10296 GCA_964649555.1 uncultured Muribaculaceae bacterium | reverse complement strand
TAATCAATAATATAATTTACATCTTGATGATCCTGAATAACCAACACACTTCGTATCAATACAAGTACCGCAATCAATTACCCATTAATCAAATCTTATTTTTGATATATTATCCATTCTCAATTTATGATAACTCCTTTATAACTGGTTAATAGCTTATTATCACAAATCTATCTAAATAATTGATCAATACCAAAAACTTCTTCACGAAGCCATATATATATGCAGAGATTTTACTTCCATAACATGATTCTTTGCACAGCTACCACAAAAAAAATAGCTACCCAAATACTCAGGCAGCTATCTTTTATATAATTAAGTAATTAATTACTCGCTTTTAGGTTGCTCTCTCTCTGTTCTCTCAGGTCTTTCAGATCTCTCTCCTCTATCACCTCTGTCATCTCTTCTAGGGCCTCTGTCACCACCTCTACCACGATTATCGCGGAAACCGCCTCTACGGTCATCTCTTCTATCACCCTCAGGGCGTGGTCTGCGAACAGGCTCAACATAGCCTTCTGGTTTCTCTAATAAAACTTTACGAGAAAGTCTCATTTTACCTGTTTTAGGATCAATCTCAAGAAGTTTAACCTCTACCTCATCACCAACTTTAAGAACATCTTCAGTTTTCTCAACTTTGTTCCAGTCGATTTCAGAAATATGTAATAAGCCCTCTTTGCCAGGAAGAATCTCAACAAAAGCACCGAAGTCTAAGATTGAAACAACTTTACCTTTATAGATAGTACCAGCTTCTGGAACAGTTGTGATACCTTTAATCCAGTTAAGAGCCATATCCATGTTCTCTTTATTATCTCCAAATACATCTACAACACCAACTGTAGTTCCATCCTCTTTTTGTTTCTCAGAGATAGTAACAGTAGTTTTAGTAGTTTTTTGGATATTTTGGATAACCTCTCCACCTTTACCAATAACTGCACCGATGAATTCACCCGGAATCTCTAATTGTACAATTCTTGGAGCATGAGGTTTAAGATCTTCACGAGGCTCGCTAAGAGTCTTCATCATCTCACCCATAATATGAAGTCTACCTTGTCTAGCTTGCTCAAGAGCTTTCTCTAAAACATCATAAGATAAACCATCAACTTTGATATCCATTTGAGTAGCAGTGATACCATCAACAGTACCAGTTACTTTAAAGTCCATATCACCTAAGTGATCCTCATCACCTAAGATATCAGATAATACTGCATATTTACCAGTTTTAGAATCTGAAATCAAGCCCATTGCGATACCTGATACAGGTTTCTTAATCTTGATACCAGCATCCATAAGAGCAAGAGTACCTGCACAAACAGTTGCCATTGAAGAAGAACCGTTTGATTCTAAAATATCAGAAACAACACGTACAGCATAAGGATTAGCCTCTCCTACAGGAACCATAGGTTTAAGAGCTCTAAATGCTAAGTTACCGTGTCCAACCTCTCTTCTACCAACACCTCTTTGAGGTTTAGCTTCACCTGTAGAGAATGGTGGGAAATTATAATGAAGTACAAATGGCTCAGTAGATTGGATAAGAACCTCATCCATCTCTTTCATATCCATTTTTGTACCTAAAGTAACAGTTGTAAGAGATTGAGTTTCACCTCTTGTAAACACAGCTGAACCGTGAGCACAAGGTAAATAGTTAACCTCACTCCAGATAGGACGGATTTGAGTAGTATTTCTACCATCTAATCTAACACCTTCATCTAAAATCATGTTACGCATTGCTTTTTTCTCAACATCGTGGAAATAAACAGCAACTAAAGGAGCTTTCTCGTCTCTCTCTTCCTCAGGAATAGTATTTAAGAACTCTTCGCAAACAGCATCAAAAGCATCCATTCTCTCATGTTTTGCACTACCAGCTTTAGCAATTGCATAACATTTGTCATAACAAAATTTATTACAAGCCTCTCTTAATTCCTCATCGTGAGTTTCATGGCAATATGTACGTTTTACAGTTTTGCCTACAGCCTCAGTAAGTTCAATTTGAGCTTGACAATGTTTTTTAATCTCCTCATGAGCAAATTTGATAGCCTCTAACATTACAGCCTCACTCACCTCATTCATCTCACCCTCAACCATCATAATGTTATCCATAGTTGCAGCAACCATGATATCTAAATCTGCACCTTTTAATTGGTCGAATGTAGGATTGATACAGAATTCACCATTAATTCTTGCTACTCTAACCTCTGAGATAGGGCCATTAAATGGAATATCACTCACAGCAATAGCAGCAGAAGCCGCTAAACCCGCAAGAGCATCAGGCATAATCTCTTTATCAGCTGAAATCAGATTTACTGTAACAAAAACATCAGCATGGAAATCATCTGGGAACAATGGTCTAAGAGCTCTATCAATTAGTCTAGAAACTAAAATTTCATAATCAGAAGCTCTACCCTCTCTCTTCATAAATCCACCAGGAAATCTGCCGGCAGAAGCGAACTTCTCTTTGTATTCTACTTGAAGAGGCATAAAATCTATTCCTTCTTTTGCCTCTTTAGCGCAGGTTACTGCTGCAAGTAACATAGTGTTACCCATTTTTAACACTACTGAACCGTCCGCTTGCTTAGCAAGTTTACCAGTCTCAATTTCAATTGTTCTACCATCATTCAGTGTGATGGTCTTTTTAACTACATTCATTATTTATCATAGTAGCTCACCTCTCCCTATGAGAGTTAAAATTAAACCTAACAGCACACCTATTTACTGCGAGCTACGTTTGTTAGCAAACAGGGTTTTATTTAATTAAATAAAATTTCGCCAAAATATGGCGCAAAGATATATAAAATCCACTGACAAACAAAGTATTAAAACACCCTTTCCCCCTTGAAGTAAGTTGCTTCAACTTGAATAGCAGGTATTTCCTGTACATTGACATTAAAAATATCTTTATTAAGAATGACAAAATCTGCGCATTTTCCCTTCTCAAGGCTTCCTGTTATATCACCCAGCCCGATTTGTTTTGCAGAATTTATCGTGTATGCAGAAACAGCCTCTTCAACAGACAACCCCTCGTTATATTCCGAATCGAATAATATATCATTAGCCTCACCCCTCAATACAGCATAATATATTTGTTTGATCGGGTTAAGCATTTCAAAAGATGAAGCAGGATAATCACTCCCAAAAGTAATTGTTGCCCCATTTTCCTTTGCAGATTTAGTTGGAAACATTCTTTTTATGCGTTCATTCCCCAGAACACTTAAAGAATAATCATCTTTCAACATCCAAACCGGTGTCGTCTGATAAAAAAGATTCTTAATATTTTTAATCTTATCAGAGCCTCCCGACGGATACATTTGATTATGACATATCGTTTTTGTAACTCCATCATTAAAATTATTAAGATTGGTATAAACATCAAGAGCCATTGAAACAGCTTTATCTCCAATTGCATGAACATGAGTATTATACCCCTTTGAAAGAGCCAAGTCAAATAGATTGTAAAATTTATCTTTCCCAATAAATGCTTCTGCACATAAACTCTCTCCTATCAGTGGAGATAAAGTTGCTGCACTCTTTGCCTCAATTGTACCATCTAAAATCAATTTAAGTGTTTTCACATGCAAATTATTATTGGAAAATTTACTATCCAAATCCTGTAACATATTCACAGAGAAATCAATATCATTTGTAGGATTAGCATAATAAGAGGCGGCATAATGCATTTTCAATAGATTATCCGCATCCAATCTAGATATTGCACTTAATTGTACCATCGGATCAGGAGCAGCCCCAGCATCAAATAATCCTGTATATCCATAACTATTCATCTTGCATATAAAATCCCCAATACCAGTATACAAAACATCCTCATTCAATAAATTAATATTTTTTAATACCATAAGCCATGGCAAAAGGTCAATCATATATCCGGTAGGATTACCATTATTATCTCTCACAAAATATTGTAAATTCGGGATTGGATCCTCAGTTGATTTATTAATATTAGCCAACTCCATACATTTAGTATTAATCCATGCAGAATGGAATCCCTCATCAAACAATATCACAGGTTTATCATTCACAATATCATCAATATCAGCAGCAGAGGGTAGAGCATCAAAAACATTCATACTATACCCTTGAAATAATAATTGTTTGGCATTAGGATCCTTCTCTTTTGCCATCTTAATTATATTTCTTATTTCATTTAAATCTGCATCCTCCGGCACTTCACAAAAATTCAGATTCATCACAGTTGCCATCACAGGATGAAGATGGCTCTCAATAAACCCTGGAAGAATCGTTTTCCCCTTCATATCAACCACTTCACCATTCATATTTACCGCATCATCATTCCCAACAAACTCAATAATACCATTCTTAACAATCATAGTATTGGCACGAGGGTTATTATTATCCAACGTATAAATATTAGCATTTATATACGTGACAACTTGATCCGCACATTTAGGATCTTTCTCTTTGCATGCAAAAAATACAAACAGAAGGAATAAAATAGAAATAAAACGTTTCATAGTATGAATAAATTTAATTTAAGTCGATATATTAAATAGTATATAACAAAATAAGGCTGTTCAAATTAATTTGGACAGCCTCTATTTCATATTATATTCGTAATATTAAATTACCAAGCATTCAAAGGTCTGCCATTCATTAATTGACGAGCAGCAGTTCTCACTTCTTCATAAACCGCCTCATTATCAATATTAGAAAGCACTTTATCAACTAGGTCAACAATACCTTGCATATCTTTTTCTACTAAACCTCTAGAGGTAATAGCTGGAGTACCAACTCTGATACCTGAAGTTTGGAAAGGTGAACGGCTGTCGAAAGGAACCATATTTTTATTTACAGTAATATCAGCTAACACTAATGCTTTTTCAGCAACTTTACCTGTTAAATCAGGGAATTTAGTTCTTAAGTCAATTAACATTACGTGGTTATCAGTACCTCCCGATACAACTTTATACCCTTTATCCATAAATGCCTGAGCCATAGTAGCAGCATTTTTTTGCACTTGTAATTGATACTCTTTAAACTCAGGTAAAAGAGCCTCAAAGAAAGAAACAGCTTTAGCAGCAATACAATGCTCTAGTGGACCACCTTGAATACCAGGGAATACGCTTGAGTTCAATACTGCAGACATTTTTTTAATCTCACCTTTAGGAGTTTTAATTCCAAATGGATTTTCAAAATCTTTACCCATCAAGATGATACCACCTCTTGGGCCTCTTAATGTTTTATGAGTTGTAGAAGTTACAATATGAGCATGTTTAACAGGGTTTTCTAATAAACCAGCTGCGATTAAACCTGCAGGGTGAGCCATATCTACCCAGAAAATAGCACCAACCTCATCTGCAATTCTTCTCATTCTAGCCCAATCCCACTCTCTTGAGTAAGCAGAAGCACCACCAATAATCAATTTCGGTTTATGCTCACGAGCTTTTTTCTCCATATCATCATAATCCACCATACCGGTCTCTTCGTTCAAGCCGTAAGCAACAGCATTATAAAGAATACCAGACATATTAACCGGAGAACCATGAGTTAAGTGTCCACCATGAGCTAAATCTAAACCTAAGAAAGTCTCTCCAGGTTTCAAACAAGCCATCATAACAGCCATATTTGCCTGAGCACCTGAGTGAGGTTGTACGTTAGCATACTCTGCCTCAAACAACTCACAAAGTCTGTCGATAGCAAGTTGCTCAACTTGGTCAACTACTTCACATCCACCATAATATCTAGCACCGGGATAACCCTCGGCATATTTATTTGTTAAAACAGAACCTAAAGCTGCAAGTACCTGGTCACTAACAAAGTTTTCAGAAGCAATCAGCTCTATACCGTGGAGCTGTCTATTCTCCTCTTTTTTTATCAGATCAGAAATCTGCAAATCCTTTTTCATATGTTTTTTAAATTTATTGTTTAATTGTTTGTTAAATTTGCACAAATGTAATAAATAATAGTATAAATCTAATAAATATTATGCACAGAAAATTACGCAATGATGAGCTAGGTAGGCTAAGTGAGCAAGAGTATAAGATTTCCAACAAGTTACCTGTCACAGTAATACTAGATAATGTACGTAGTCAGCACAATATTGGGTCAGCATTTAGGACATCTGATTCATTCCTTATTGAGAAAGTATATTTATGCGGAATATGCGCAACACCTCCCACTCCTGAAATCCACAAATCAGCACTTGGAGCAGAATTTTCAGTAGATTGGGAATATTCAAATTTAACTTTAGAGGTTGTTAGCAGTCTAAAAGAGCAAGGATACATAATTATAAGCATAGAACAGGCAGAAAGAGCGGTCTTTTTGGAGAACCTAGAAAAAGAAATTATCTCACAACATCCTGAAAACACAAGATTTGCATTAATTTTCGGGAATGAAGTAAAAGGGGTAACCCAAGAAGTTGTAAATGCAAGCGATTATGTAATAGAGATCCCTCAATATGGTACAAAGCACTCATTGAATATCTCTGTTACAGTAGGGATAATTCTATGGGAATTTTGTAAAAACCTAAAGATAAATAAGAAACACTAACTTTATAAAATAATGACATTAAAAAATTTAACAAGCTTATGTGTTGCAACAATGATGATATTCAATGTTGGACACATCTACGCACAAAAGGGAAAAAAGAAAGCTCCAGCACCAAAAATTTCGACACAAACAGATACTACAAAGCCCAAAACAACTAAAAAAGCCATCCCGTCTTTAGCCAAATTTGTAAAACCTAGCGCTAAAATTGCAAAGGGTATGACAACTGTATATGAACAAGATGGAAGATTCTTTATCAATATTCCGGATTCATTACTTGGTCGCGATCTAAGGATGGTGACACGCGTTTCTAAATCGGCAGAGGGGCTTAGAAGCAGTTTTTCGGGATATGCAGGAGATATTATCAACAGTGCTCTACTACGTTTCGAAAAAGGGCCTAATGATAAAATATTTCTAAGAAACATCCTACTAAGAGAGCGCTCACACTCAATAATGCCAAAAAATGTAGAAAATTCTAATTTACCTGCAATAGTTGCATCATTTGACATTAAAGCACAATCAATAGATAAAAAAGATAATATTATAGATGTAACAGATTTTCTACTATCAGATCCTGAATATATTTTCTTTAACAAAAGAGGTAAAGGAGAATTTAAGTTAACATCTCTTCAAAAAGATAAATCTTACGTATCGGGTATTAAAACTTTCCCAATAAATACAGAATTCAAGGTTGTTTACACATACGGTTTACAAGCTGGCAATCCAAATGCCACTTATGAAATAAACAGTTCATTTGTCTTATTACCAAAAAAACCTATGGTAGCAAGATATGAAGATCCGCGTGTTGGATACTTCACTGTTGGATATACCGATTTTGACAAAAATCCTCAGAGAGTTGAGAAAACAAGAATGATCACTCGTTGGAGATTAGAGCCAAAACCTGAAGATATGGATAAATACAAAAGAGGAGAGCTTGTAGAGCCAGCAAAACCTATCGTATTTTACATAGATCCTGCAACTCCAAAAGAGTGGGTACCATACCTTATGGCAGGCGTTAATGATTGGGAGCCGGTATTCAGAAAAGCTGGTTTCAAAAATGCAATTTACGCTTTAGAAGCACCAACTCCAGAACAAGACTCAACATGGAGCCTAGAAGATGCACGTTTCTCAGCAATTGTTTACAAACCTTCTGATATTCCTAACGCAAGTGGCCCTCACGTAAACGACCCAAGATCCGGAGAAATTATCGAAAGTCATATTAACTGGTATCATAATGTAATGTTATTACTAAGAAACTGGTATTTTGTACAATGTTCACCAGTTGATACTGCTGCAAGAAAAATGACATTTAGCCCTGAATTAATGGGACAACTTGTAAGATTTGTATCTTCTCACGAGGTAGGTCATACATTAGGTTTAAGACACAATTTTGCTGCAACTTCATTCTATACAGCAGACCAACTAAGAGACACTTCTTTCTTAAGAAAACACGGACACACTACATCAATTATGGATTACTCTAGATTCAATTATGTAGCACAACCAGGTGATAATATTCCAAGAGAATTACTTTTCCCTCGCCTTTCTTCATATGATGATTGGGTAATTGAGTGGGGTTATAGAAGATTCCCAGAAATTGACAACCCAGTAGAAGAGTTACCAATGATCAACAAATGGATTATTGAGAAAACTAAAGATCCACTATATGTATTCGGAACAGAGTCAGATGCAAGCGATCCACGTCTACAAGCAGAAGATTTAGGCTCTAACCAAATGGAGACAAATGCTCTTGGTGTAAAAAATCTTAAATTTATTATGGATAATCTTATAGAATGGACATCAGAGCCTAATAAGGATTATTCAAACCTAAATACTCTTCACGGAGAAATTGTAACACAATACAGACGCTATATGAATCATGTAGCTAAATGGATTGGAGGTATTTATAGAGAAGATCTTACAATTGAGCAAAAAGGAAAAAGATTTACTCACGTAGAGAAAGCAAAACAAAAAGAAGCTATTGCTTTCCTTAAAAAACACCTTTTCGAGCCTCAACTATGGTTGATCCCTAATAATATCATGAGCAATATTCAATCAAGAGGAGATATTACAATTGAGAATACTTATAACTCTGTACTTAAAAACATAGTAAATAAAAGAGTAATGCTAAACTTAGCAAACGATGAGCTTTACAACGGCTCAAAAGCTTATACTATGGAGAATTTATATACAGATTTAAATGCTATCATTTTTGCACCGATTTCTACTAATGCGCAAAAAGCATCATTTAATAGAATGCTTCAGAAATCTTATCTTGATGCAATAATAAAAGTATACAAAGGAGAGAGTGTACCTGGCAGAGGCCCTGCAGCTAAAGGTGGTTCAAGCAAAAGTGATAACACAGATATTGTATCTTTTGCACAATACCAACTAGAGCAGCTCAGAGCTAAATTCCAAAGAGAAGCGGCAAGCGGCCCAGCTCTTAACAAGGCTCACTACAAACACATGATTTCACAAATAGACTCTGCTCTTAAAGACAAGTAGTAATCATCGTAAAAATAAAAAACTGTTCAAAAAATTAATTTTGAACAGTTTTTTTATTCTATAATATAATCATATTAATTCTTCAAAACTCCTAGCTTTCCTCTTTCGCCAGCAAAATAAATATACTTTCCATTTTTACTTGCTGAGACAGCATGATACCCATCATCACCATTCTTTACCCAATTTAACCCCATATCATGAGTTATAGAGCTACCATGAGAACCAACTGCAATAAAAGAGGCATTATCATCTAAAATAGGAGCTATATCAGAAATAAATCCATGTGGTAAAGACTCAGCTAATATCCAAGAAGCTCCACCATCATTCGTAACAGAAACAATATTTTTATTATCATTAACAAGAGTATAATTTCCACCAGCAGCAATGCCTCTATTTTCATCTATCATATAAACACAATAAATACCATCAGCTTTAGAGTCACCTCCAGAAATAATTCCTGTATTAGATAAAGACCAATCAATATCCTTATCAGAATCTGTCCAATAAAAATAAGATCTTCCAACACCTGTAATAAATACAATTTTACCACTAGGCAAATATTGAACGCAACTATTAGAGGCAGCAAAACCACCATCACCATCTAAAGAGATAGGAGCATCCAGCTCACTCCAAGAATCACCGCCATCAGTTGTTTGAAGCATAAAAAATTTACCATTCATAGGATCACCCCATACAACACCATTATTAGCATCCTTAAAGTGCATACTATTAACAAAAACATTTGGATAATTCATAGAATAAGTCTTCTTCCAATCCTTACCACCATTAACAGTTTTATAACATAAAGCAGGGCTACCTGCTGTAAAAACAATAGCTGTATCTTTTCCCCAAGCATGAAGAGATCTAAAATCATTTTTTTTTAACGTATCAGGATAGAACACATCCCAATCCTTACCATAATTACAAGATCTCATAACAACACCTCGCGAGCCTGAAACCCACACAGTAGAATCATTAACAGCATTAATCGCCCTAAAAGTAGAATTAACCGGAGAATTAAGAGAATTAATAACAATACGATTCTGCGCAGAAGCACACAGAATAAACATACAAAAGATTGTAGAAAACAGAATATTAAGTTTAGTCATAAGTTTAAATATAAAACGCAAATATATTAAATAATCACATTTCATAAAGATAAACCAAAAGAATCAACAAAAGCTAGGTGACCTAGAAACACATTTTGATCGAGCACCTACACTCACAAACAATTGAATTACAGCGATATCACTCGATCATTTTTCGACTGTGGGT
>CAZYQA010000062.1:0-10380 GCA_964649555.1 uncultured Muribaculaceae bacterium | reverse complement strand
TTTAGCAACTTGCTATTTTATGCTATCTATATATTTACCTGAGTATTATAAAATATAAATTTACATTTTAAAACAGTATTTTAAGTAATTTTATCATTTTGTAAATGATAAAGATTAGCTCAGCCCATATTTAGCTAGCTTATTATATAGAGTTTTCCTATCGATTTTCAGCATTTGGGCAGCTTTGGATTTATTTCCTCTTGTAATTCTCAATGCCTCTTTTATCTGCTCAAGCTCATTATCGGGTTGCAATCCCTCATTGCAATGCATCACTACTTTTTCATCTTTAGCTAATATTTCAGGGAGATCAGAAGCCCCTATAGTATCGGCATTAGCAAACAAAGCTGCTCTACGAATTACATTCCTTAATTCTCTGAGATTACCACTCCAATTCCCTTGCTCCAATTTCTCCATCGCTTGCTCTGTGAAAGATGTAATATTTTTACCCAGTTCTTTATTTGCAAGTTGCAAGAAGTTATTTGCAAACAAGCCTATATCCTCTTTTCTCTCCCTCAGAGGTGGCATAAATAAAGAAAACTCGTTTAATCTATGATATAAATCCTCCCTGAATCTACCTTGAGCAATTGCTTGTTCAAGATTTTCATTTGTAGCGGCAATAATCCTCACATCTACAGATTTATCAACAGCACTACCTACAGGCCTGATTTTCTGCTCTTGTAAAGCTCTTAAAAGCTGCACTTGCACCTCATAAGAGAGGTTGCCTATCTCATCTAAAAATACAGTACCTCCGTCAGCTTGCTCAAAAACACCCACCTTATCATTTATAGCAGAGGTAAAAGAGCCCTTTTTATGCCCGAATAATTCGCTCGCAGCAAGCTCTTTTGATAAGCTACCGCAATCCACTGCCACAAACGGCATATTCTTTCGAGTGCTATTATTATGTATCAGATTTGCAGCATACTCTTTGCCCGTACCACTCTCTCCAAGTATCAATATTGATAATTTTGTAGGTGCAACTTTTAATATATAATCATACATTTTTATTGCTGCAGGTGAATTTCCTATGATAATCTTTCTATCCGAAGAAGCCTCTTTAGAGGGCACACTCTCCTGTTTCGCCCCTATTTTCAATATTTTCTCAATCTTCTCTTTTAGAATAGAGGGGTCGATAGGCTTCTCTAAATAATCCTCAGCCCCCAGCTTAATAGCTTCCACAGCATTTTGCACCTGAGCATAGCTGGTCATCATAATAAAAGGGAGCTTAATAGAGTTCTCTTTTACAAAACTCAATAGTATAGTACCCTCTCCATCGGGAAGCCTAAGATCCGAGAGAGCTAAATTAAAGGATTCTGACAAAAGGCTTTTTTTAGCATCTGCCAGATTACTACACAAAGTAATAGCAAAGCCATTTTTCACAAACCACTTTTTAAGCATTGTTGCAAACACAATGTCATCTTCTATAATAAGCACTTTATACATGCCGCAAATATACAGATTATTAATATTACAGCAATAAAGTTTCCTATTTTATATTATCTTTACATCTGTAGCAGAGGCACAGTACATTAAATAAAAATATTATTAGTAAAGTATCATTAATTTTTTTTATCGTATGAACTTAAGAAGAAAAACTCAGACATCTCTAAACATATTACTGATCATATTATCAGCAATATACACCACAGGCTGTAATAAAGATAATGAAACCCCTAACGCCGGGTACAACCTAAAGCTATCTACAGATGAATGTAAAGTAGTACAATGGAAGAGTATTACAATCCCCCTCACCTCACACGAAAATACCACACTTGAAATACTAAACCCAAACATAATAGAGTGCGTATACACATGGTCTGAAGGGTGGTACTATAATGCAAAAATAGAAATCAAAGGGAAGAATAGCGGAGAAACTGAAATAATTGTTCGAAATAACCACACAAATGAAACGGCACTTTTAAAAGTAAAAGTTGGAGAATTTCCAATGCCACGGATAAAAGCAAATAAACTATCCGGAGATATTTTTGATATGTTCGTTTTCAACCTTTACACAGAAAACTCTGAGCAAATAAATATAAATGATCTTTTTTCTGTTTGTGATTCGATTGTATGGAGTATTGATGGGTTAAAAAGTAGTTACTTTGTATTTGGTAATATTGACAATGGTATTCACTTAAGTTTTAAATGGTCGCAATGCTTTATGTATCCTGGCAAATATAAAACACGCTTGAGCGCATGGAGAGACAATAGCATAATTTACACACATAAATGTGATCTATCCCTATCAAACACTAAAGACTTTCTATGCTATAACTGGAATGATATTGATATAAGCAACAGCACTAAATATTGGACAGGCTATGTAGATGTTCTAAATAGCAGCATTAATCTAATAAGTAATTACGGCAATAATGGGGCAAGTTTATATGCAGAAGTAAAGCTTTCTGATTTGGAAAACACGGATAGCTGCAACATTCTATATAATTATCTGTATGAATTATATTCCACCCCAACATATAAAGATGAGGCCGATAAAAATATGATGAGGGAAAAGTATGACGAATTATTTTCTCAGCAGAAAAAATATCCCAACGCTATCCCTATTGCTATATGGAAAATAGAGCGTTCCAACATAGCACTACTATATTTAGGGGAAACCTTTGGCGTTCCGTCATATATGATATATGCCGAGCCTGCCAGATAACATAGAGTGGTAAACTATAAACTCGCCTGCTCCTTTATATTATACTTTCCATCTTTATCATATTCATATAAAATTGCAGACATAGATGACTTATCAGGTTCTATAACAACAAATGTACTCTGTTTTGAATCTATCCAGCACCCTGAATTTACATAAATACAGTTTTGCTCTTTACTGTTTTTAATAGTATCGAGCTTTGGTATATGTGTGTGTCCGAATACCACAATTCTAATATTCGATTTTAAGCTATCCTCATTATTTAAGAAGTATTGAGCAGCTGCCTGATTATCTAAGAATTGGGTTTCAAGGCTCCCTATCATTGCTTCTCGTATTTCACTCATCACCCCCACATTATTATATTTCAGCCTCTCATTCCATTGCTGCTGAGTAAAAATCCCATCAAACAGATCCACTGCTATCTTATTATCGCTCATATAGGGTAAAATATCATTGATTGCAATAGTATCGCTGAAATGATTGATATGTGTAGAGATTATCTTATCTTCAAATTTATCTTTTACAGGTATCACATCAGTGAGCACCCTCTTCCAAATGGCATGATAAGCATAAAGATTCATTTGCTCCTCATTTTCTCCCTCTTTTGGTACAGGTAGATCAGCTATTTTTGTAGCCTCCCCCCCTTTAGGATGGTTTGTTAATGAATTTGCTGCAATCCTTGTAAAGAAATAGCCAGGAGGCAACACATTATCTTTTGCTTTTTCTTGGTTTGAGTATGGGGATAATGCACAAAAGAAATCATATCTATGGCAATGCTCTATGGCAATCCCCATATCACTTGCAGGATAATATGTACCAATACCTGTTTTCCCCTCATCTCTAGCTTGATTGATACCCGGCATAATTTGCTCAATGTAATTACTATCTATCAATAAATCATGATTCCCGGGCACATAAGTCACTTTAATCTTCCCCCCTTTTATTATCTTATTTATCTGCCCAAACACCTCTTTATTAGCTATATAAATCTTCTCCACAAACTCTTGCTGAGTGCCTCCGGCATAAGTATCAATTCTTGATGGTAAAAACCATTCATCCACCAAATCACCTGCAATTACCAGCTCTTTTACAGAGTGAGATTTTGCAATATCGGCCAGAAAAGTTTTTAATCTTGTAATATTAGCCACAGTCTCCGAATATGAGAGATCAGATCCAAGATGGATATCGCTTATTATCACTATTTTATCTCGCATATCACTTTTCCCCTCAAAAGGGTTTAACAGCTCATTCGAATTATTACACGCCACAGATAAAAGAATTAGCAAGTTTGTCAAAATCGGGCTCCACCTCATAATATATTTTATTAGTAAGTTCTAAAAATTTGAGAAGCTAAAATTAATTATTTTTTTTTAATCAAATAAATTAACGCGATTTCAGATATGGTTTTAAAAAAAGAAATATTTACATTTTGATACAATTATTTTGGTAATAATATCAAAATGTAAATATAAAAGTCAGTCACTCGAATCTATATTAAGACTCTATGATCTCTCCGTCAGCTTTAAGAATTACGGTAATATCCTTTTCTACTTCCTCCTCGGTAACAGTTACAATAACTTTGTATAAATTACCATCCTCTTTTTCGCAAATATAGGCCTCCTTCATTACGCTATCAGGATAGTTTTTTTCAATTGAGGAAGATACATCTCCAGGCAAATCTTTCACATCAATTTTTTTATACTCTTGATCAGCTACAACAGCAGTTATTTCCGAATTAATAACTTGTGCATAAGATAGTGTGCTACAAATTCCCATAGCCATCACTAAAACAATAACCATCTTTTTCATAATTGTAAAAATTTTTGTGGCTTTCGCCGGTTTATTATATTATGTGTACACATCTTAATATATAACAACATAAGTACCATTTAGATATATTTCCTCAAATACTTGATTTAGCGCACTTTACAACAAATAAGCAAATCTTGCAATGTAGAAATGTGTAGAAATGTGTAGAAAGATGTTGATATGTATTGAAGTATATTGAAGTTTATTAAAATAAAAAAAAGAGCCGGGATTTCTCAATCGCGGACTCTCAACACTATGTTATAAACTATATTTTAATGGCTTCTCTTAATTTTGCACTATCAAATATTTTGTAGCACTCCAGAATCTTGACGGATCAATCACCTCTATCACTACTGTTCCGTTCTCTGCTGTTGCAAGATTGTAACTTCCTTGCGGATGCGATGTTAGAATTTTTGGTTTCTTAACATTTGTATTAATTCTGGTTACTTCACGCATATCTGCAGAAGTGAATGCTGAGCTTATAAAATCTTTTCCTGCAATTTTCTCTTTGAATAAACCTTTACCCGAGATTATATTTTGGTCTTTAAGCTCTTTTTTGCTTGCAACTATATAATGAATTGTGTGTAAATCTTTATCTTGCTGAGCAATTTGTTGTTGTTGTTTAGCTACTATCTCATCTGCTTTAGCAACTGTTGCTTCAAGTGTTTGATTCAAGTTAGCCACATCTGCTGTAAGTTGATCAATTTTAATATTCTTTGCAGATAGCTCTTTTTGTAATTCATCCAAAATTGCCTCTTTTTCATTCAATTTAGCTTGTAATCTTGCAATTGCACTATTAAGAGATTTGTTATCCTTACCAAGGCGTTGTAATTTGTTTTGCAACTCCTCTATCTTAGCTTTATTCTCTTCTAAAACATTTTTAACTTGTTTGAATTGTAAAGCGATTTGCTCTTTCTGAGCTTTTGGTTGATTATCTGCAGAGCTAATCTGTAAAGCTACACTACCTTCAACCTGATTGATAGAATCGAATCCCGCTTCAACTTCATTTAATGTTTCAAGCGCATAAGAGTACTGCTCTTCTATAACTTTTAATGAGTTCCTTTCATTTAATAAGTCTTTATATTTTTTAGAACTCTCAACACATGATGTAGATGCAATAATCACAACAAGTGCTACCGGGATAAATTTCATTAATTTCATAATATTATATTTTATTATTGTTTGCTATTTGGTTATATAGATTGCCAAAAAAATGCCTTAATATTCAAATATCTGATAATCTGAATATTAAGGCATTTTATAATAAATCCGCAGTGTGGAAAAGTGTAGAAAAATGTAGAACTAAAGTGTGTTTCTCTTCAATTTTTCTGTGTAATCATCAATTCTGTGGAGCTCTTTAGGAATATTGATTCCCTGTGGGCAATGGTGAACGCACTGGTCACACCCTATGCAATGGCTCGCTTGCCTGAGCTTTGGTACACTTCTGTCATATCCCACTAAGAATGCTTTTCTGGCATCACTATAATTTTTCTTTTGCGAATCTTGCGGAATATTATCCTCTGTCACACATTTATTATAGTGAGTAAAAATACTTGGTATGTCTATTCCATAAGGGCAAGGCATACAATATTGGCAGGCAGTACATTGTATGAGTGGGTACTCTATCATAAGATCTGCAGTATTATAAAGCATATCAAACTCCTCTTGATTCAATTCTCTTAATGGGGAGTAAGTTCTGATATTATCTTGTAAATGCTCCATAAATGTCATTCCGCTAAGTACGGTTAGTATCTTAGGGAAAGAGCCTGCATATCTGAAAGCCCATGAGGCTACACTGGAGTTGGGATCACTTTGTTTTAGTTTGGCCTGCAAATGATCCGGTAGCTTTGCTAATCTACCCCCAAGTAGCGGCTCCATTATTATTACGGGAATATCTCTTTTTTCCAACTCACTATATAAATATGATGCATTGGTATTTATTGGATTTACCTCTTTGGCATGCTCCCAATCCACATAATTTAGCTGAATCTGCACGAAATCCCATTTAATTTCGGGGTGTAGAGATAGTAGGTAATCGAATACCTCAATATCCCCATGGTAAGAGAAACCTAAGTTTCGGATTTTGCCTTTTGCCCTCTCTTCAATTAAAAAATCAAGCATCCCGTTATCTATATATCTGCTATTTAGGTTAGCCATTCCCCCCTGCCCCACTGCGTGAAGTAGCATATAATCGATATAATCTGTTTGGAGATACTTAAATGAGTTGTTATATATCTTCATTGATTCCTCTCTGCTCCATGTAGAAGGGGAAAAGTTGGATAGTTTTGTGGCAATATAATATTTCTCCCTGGGGTGTCTTTTCAGAGCTACCCCTGTTGATCTTTCACTCCATCCCTGCACATATACGGGAGCGGTATCTATATAGTTTACACCATGCTCCAATGCATAATCAATCAGTTTATTTACTTGCTCCTGATCTATCACGTTACCATCTTCTGCAGGTGTTTCCCTTAGGGGCCATCTCATACATCCATATCCTAATATAGAAACTTTGTCACCAGTAGCAGAGGATACTCTGTATGTCATTTTATCTTTTGGTACTTCTCCGCTAGAAGCTAATGAAATACTCTCTTTAGGTTTGCAACCCACTGCCGCCGCAGAGGCTACAACAGCACTGCTGCCAAGTAATTTAAGAAAATTACGTCTTCCCTCTTTTTTATTATAAATACTCATAGCTGATAAGTTAAATTAATTTATGAACAGAATGTCCCTCAACATATATTGCACTGAAAGGGCGAGAAGGGCATAAGTTTTCACAAGCACCACATCCAATGCACCTCTCAATGTTTATAGCAGGGATTTGCCTTACCTCTCCATCATACTCTTTATCTATCATCTGAATAGCTCCGGTTGGGCAATGTCTGGCACAATTTCCACAATTCACCTTATCAGATAAGACTACACAGTTTTTCTCAATCCATACTGCATGCCCAACCTGTGTTGAGGATTTATCTTCAATTGAGATCTCATTTATTGCACCTGCAGGGCAAACCTGCGAACATTTGTTACACTCGGGGCGACAATAGCCTCTCTCATAAGATAGGTATGGCTGCATGAAGGAGCTTAGCTCATTTGATGGCCTCAATACTTGATTGGGGCATACCGATACACATAGTTGGCAAGCTGTACATTTACTATTGAAATTTGTTACCCCTTTTGCTCCCGGAGGCACAATCTTAGCATCTCTATTGGGTATTTTTTTATCCTCTATAATTGCTAATCCCCCATCCATTTTCGCCTCTTGCCCTTTCAAAGCAGTACTTGCAAGCACTAGTGCTGAAGTGGTTAGCATCGTTCTGCGAGAGTTATCAACAATATTAATATCTTTTTCTGCCCCTTTCGGAGCTTTTCCAAAGCCTACATATTTATATTGTATTGCCCCTTTCTTACATGAATCAATACAATTGAAGCAAGTTACGCAGCGGGTATAATCTATCTCATGGTTTTGAGAGTTGATGCAAGCTGCTTTGCATCTTTTTTCACATAACTTACATCCACCACATTTTGATGGCTCTATCACATGTTTGAATAGCGAAAATTTAGATATTAGGCCTAAGAATGTACCAACCGGGCAAATTACATTACAATATGTTCTGCCGTTTCTCCAAGCTAATATTATTATTAATACAAACATAGCTATGGTTATTCCCAATACCGTAATGCTTCTTACCCATATTTCCTGATTGTAAAACATATAGCTATCCACCCTTTGGGATAAGTATGCCAGTATATTATTTACCCCTAAATAAATTGGAGCAAAAATGTTTGCTGCAAACCTTCCATATATACTATATGGCTCCAGCATAACTACTACAGATGAAATGCCTAATATTAGTGATATAACAAATAAACATAATACTCCATATCTCACTACTTTTAATGAGTGGGAATAATAGTAGTTTTTTTTCTTCCTCAAACCTTGCACAAGATCTTGGAAGATTCCCAGCGGACAAATTGCAGAGCAATATACTCTCCCCAATAGCAGAGTCAGGATAAATAGTACAGCTACAATTATAAAATTAAATGATAATAGAGCCGGAATGAATTGAACTTTTGCTGCAAAGCCTAGTGCAGAGTGGAGTGCTCCCGTAAAGTCTAGGAACAAGGCTGTAACGGAGAGTATGAATACAGTTGCAACACACCTCCTGATTAATTTTAGAAAATTCATCAAGGTTAAGAAACTTTAGTTTGTGCAAATGTAATAAACTTTTTAAAAATTCAGCCACTGTTTCAGCCTTGGAACTTTCTCTTTACTAATTATTATTTGTATTGGAGCATTGGGATTTGTGATTAAGATGAGCTTTCCTCCAAAATAAGGCTCAACTCTTTTTATACAATTTATACTTACAATTATTTGTCTGTTTGCTCTGAAAAACATATCGGGATCCAACTGTTCTTGTAATTTTTCAAGTGTCAGATCCAATGGGTATTTATTCCCTGTTTTATCAAAAGCATAAGTAACTTTATTCTCCGAATAGAAAAGTGCAGTATCATTCACCTGTAGAGTTAGATAATCTTTCACTGTAGCTATTAGGAATCTTGTTCTGTACTTTTTGCTATTACTACTAAGAGATTCCAAAATGGTCTCCAGATATAGTGGCGAGAGTGATTTTTGAGATTCAAACTTCTCTATCGCTTCTATTAATCTTTGCTCATCTATTGGCTTTAGAATATAATCTATACTATTTACCGTGAAGGCTTGTATGGCATATTGATCATAAGCAGTAGTAAAAATAATTGAAGAATTTGGGCGCACCTGATCCAGCAGATCGAATGAATTGCCATCCGATAATTGTATATCCAAAAATATAAGATCGGGGCATTTGTTTGCCTCAAACCACTTCACGCACTCCTCAATATTACCGGGCAGAACCTCAACATTCCAGCTTGGTCTTATCCTTTTTACCATGCTATATAGCAGACGAGCAGCCGGTATTTCATCCTCTATAATTACTGCAAAAACATCTTTATTCATCACACAATGGTATTTTTACTATAAAACAATCTTCATTATTATTCACAATAATATCTTTGTTGGCCATCAATTTACACCTCTGTGATAAATTTCCCAGCCCGGTCTTTGTACCTTGTACTCCACTTTTAGGATAAACATTATTAGTGATTGTAAGATAATTCTCATCACTATCGAGCTTTATCAGCATCTTCTTTGTGGTACTTATTGCATTATGTTTTATAACATTCTCTATAAGAAGCTGCAATGTAAGTGGTGGAATCATCTTATCATATATATTATCGGGTAGATTATTCTCAAACCTAATACACTCTCCCAATCTTACTCTATGCAGGAAAATATATGATTCGGCAAAGTTAATCTCATCTGCAACACTTATCAATACTTTTGACTGAGCTTGCAAAACATATCTGTACACATCTGATAATCTCCTAGCAAATAGTGTTGCATTTTTGGTATCATACTCTATCTCAGATATGAGTGTATTTAAGCTATTAAATAAAAAATGGGGGTTTAGCTGGTTTTGTAATGCTATATATTTGGCTTTGTCGTTCTCCTCTTGTAATAATGCCGCCTCCTTTTGGATCTTTAATGCTCTTGAGGTTGCTAAGTTTAGTAATAGCAATCCCATAATTATAAGCTCTACCAGCCATACCAAGAGCAATAACCTATATCCTCCATTAGGGAACAGATATGGATTGTTAACACCTGCTATCCATTTTGCAGTGGTGATAAGTCCATAATTTAAAGCAAAGAGGGTAAAAGCTATTAAAGCATAATAGATTGTTGTTTTTATATACCCCTCTTTGTAAATCATCCTTTTTTGCTCAAACCATAAACTGAGTTTTATTATTGAGAAGCCAACAATATTAAAAGCTAAAGTAAAAAATATATATCCCCAAACCGATGATAATGAAAC
>CAZYQA010000061.1:0-10386 GCA_964649555.1 uncultured Muribaculaceae bacterium | reverse complement strand
TTTTCTATATTTTATATCTTTGCACCGTAGAATTACTTCCACTAATATTTTTTGTGCATTTTATTTTCAACTAGTAATATGAAGATTTCAAAAGTTCTTATATCTCAACCCGAGCCTCAAAATAATTCACCTTATGCTGATCTTGTGTCAAAACATGGTGTACATATAGATTTTAAACCTTTCTTTAGAGTAGAGCCGATATCGGCTAAAGAGTTCAGGATTCAAAAGATTAATATTTTAGATTTTTCTGCTGTTGTTTTTACAGCAAGAACTACCATTGACGCATTTTTTAAGCTATGTGAAGAGCTGAGAATCACTGTGCCGGAGGATATGAAGTATTTTTGTAACTCTGAGGCAATTGCTTTGTATTTGCAAAAACATATAGTTTATAGAAAAAGAAAAATTTTCTTTGGTAATGGTACTCCTCAGTCTGTTATTGATGCGATAGGATCTAAACATAAAAATGAAAAGTTTTTATTGGCAACTGCTGATAATGTTCAAGGGGAGCTGCATAAACTTTTTGCTAAGAATAAATTAAAACATGATGGTGCGGCATTTTTAAAGACTATCAATACTGATTTGAGCGATGTTAATTTAGCAGATTATCAGATTGTTGTATTTTACAGCCCATCTGATATTAAGTCTTTACAAGAGAATTTCGAGAATGGTATACCTCAGGGGGTTAAGTTTGCTACTTTTGGGCCTGCTACTGCAAAGGCTTTAAAAGCGATTAATTTTGAGCCAGAGATTATTGCTCCTACCCCGGAAGCTCCATCTATTGCGAAGGCTCTGCTTTTGCACATTGATAAAAAATAATAATGTTGAATACATTACATAAGTCCGAAAGACTATCATCACTTAAAGAGATTGATTCCCTTGTAAAGAGGGGATCATCTCTGTTTTATTTTCCCTTTAAGGTGGTTTATCAATTTTCTCCGGTTGAAGGGAATGAGCCAGGTGCTGTAAAGTTGTTGATTTCTGTCCCTAAAAGAAGTTTTAAGAGGGCTGTAAAAAGGAATTATATCAAACGCCGCATTAGAGAGGCTTATAGGCTCAATAAGAGCGCTTTGAGTATTCAAGGGGAAAATTTAAATATTCTTTTTGTGTATGTTGGCAAGCAAGTTGCTGAATATGATTTTATTGAGCCAAAAATAAAGGATATTCTCACTAAACTAAATGCGCTACATGAGCAAAAAAACGATTAAATATA
Organism: uncultured Muribaculaceae bacterium; assembly: GCA_964649555.1. Classification (GTDB taxonomy): domain Bacteria; phylum Bacteroidota; class Bacteroidia; order Bacteroidales; family UBA932; genus Egerieousia. The sequence continues at coordinate 9,176 of CAZYQA010000061.1, read as the reverse complement.
TTTTATCGCTCCCTTTAATTGCACTGGTTAAGTTTTATCAGATCTGTATCTCACCCCTTAAGCCACCTAGTTGTAGGTTTACACCTACTTGTTCTTCTTATGCTATTGAGGCATTGAAAAAGCATGGCCCAATAAAAGGGGGATATTTATCTTTTAGGCGTATTCTTAAATGCCATCCTTGGGGAGGGAGTGGCTATGATCCTGTTCCGTGATTTAAATCTCTATATCAAATCGTTTGTAGATTTCCTCTTTATCGGTAAACTCTTTGGTGAGGATGTCTATTTCGCTTTTAGGAACTTCTGTAAGATCTAGTATTATAAGCCCATCTACACAGTAATTGAAATCGGGATCAACATTAAAATTGATAATTTTAGCATTAATCTTAAGGTATTTCTTTAATAGTGTAGGGAGCCTATATTGATTGTTACTCAATTTGTAAATGAATCTGTCAAATTTCTCTATTGAATCGGTTTTACGCGATAACAGCTCTTTGATATCTACTCTTTTGTAATCCGGAGTAAACGGAATATTAGGTGTTATGTATTTTCTGAAATCTTTTATTGATTGTTTTTCCAATAGGTACTCTACCATAAGGCTTCGATAAAATAGGGGGTACCATGAGCTTATGCTCACCGGCCCTATCAGGTATCTTACTTGTGGGTATTTTATCACACTGTATAGTAGCCCCTTTATCAGTAACATTAGAGGAATGGCCTCTTTTTGATATTTTACAGAGATAAATGATCTTCCCAGCTCAATGGATTTTTTTAATTTGCCTTTGAATTGGGGTTCATACTTAAATAGTGTGTTTGTGTATAGCCCTTCTATACCTTTTTTTTCTATAATATCATTTGCAATACCAAGCCTATATGCTCCAACGATCTCTTGTAATTCGTTATTCCATAATAAGAGATGTTTATAATAGTGGTCATATTCATCAGTATCTGATGCTCGGTTTGTCCCTTCTCCAACTGCTCTGAATGCCTCTTCTCTGCTTCTTCCTATCTCTTGCATCAGATTTGGAATGTTTTTGTGGTCTAGTAGGTAGCATGAATATTGGCCTATGCTAAATAGTAAGTCTTTATCGTTTCTTTCAAGCTCTTTTTGAATGATATCTTTGCTTACTGGGTTTGATAGAGGTGTTGTATAGTCTTCTGCCCCTTTTGCTTCTTCCTGGAGGTTGTTTATATTTCCTTCTAAAGCATAAGTTCTGTTCCAAAGGTATTCTCCAAGCTCTTTGTTTGTTGAGTATTCTTCAAATTCAGAAGGTAAAATAGGTGTCCCTATTTTTAGTGTTATTGTTTTATCTTTTTTGTTCGTAAGCTCATGGGGAAGCCTGATAGTCCTTAAAAGTGGATGTATTTTCCCAATAAGGTGGAAGAATCTTGAGTTGCCCCCCTCAAAATATACAGGTACAACGGGGATATTGGCATTTCGAATTAGTTTTATTACCGATTCTTGCCACTCTATATCTTTTACAACTTTTTCTTTGTTTTTATTTGATGATACCTCGCCGGCCGGGAATAGTGCTAAGCATCCCCCTTCTAAAATATGCTCTTTCGCCAGTTTTAGTCCTTTAAGGCTACTTCTTAGCCCAGGCTTGTCTGTAAACGGATTTACAGGGAGAAAGTAGTCTGATAGATTTGGGATTTGTGAGAGCATAAAATTAGTGAGGATTTTTAGATCCGGCCTCCTCTTGCTTATGGTGCTTAGTAACATTATACCATCAACAGCACCAAACGGATGGTTTGATACTATTATGAATGGTTCATTTTTTGGAAGGTTATTCAGCTCTCCAAAATCAATGTCGCATTTTATATTTAAATATTCTAAAAGTTTTTCTGCAAACTCAACACCATCGTATTGACATATATTTTGATAGATGTCGTTGATCTTGTTAATACCCACCATCCACATTGCTAATGATGCTACTCCTTCTCCAATGATGCCTTTAAGTTTTATAGCACTTTTAACTTCCGATTTATTAACTAATTTTGTGCTCATAGGTTATAAATTACTGCGCAAATATAGCGAAAAAATGGAATTAAAGGATAAAATAAATATACTGCCACACCAGCCCGGTGTATATAGGTTCCTTGATAGCAAGGGGGTTGTGATTTATATTGGTAAGGCTAAGAGCCTGAGGAAAAGGGTTGCTCAGTACTTTGTGAAAAAGGAAAACCTATCGTATAAAACGAAGATTCTGGTATCTAAAATTGACGATGTAGAACATACTGTGGTGGAGAATGAGCAAGATGCCCTTCTGCTTGAAAATAATCTGATTAAGCAGTATCAGCCTAAGTATAATATTTTATTGAAAGATGGGAAAAGCTACCCTTGGATATGTGTAAAGAATGAGCCTTTTCCTCGTGTTTTTCTCACTCGTCGTTTTGTAAAAGATGGCTCTTTGTATTTTGGCCCTTATAGCTCTGTGCAGCATGCTTATCATATTTTGGATATGATAAATAGTTTGTTTAAGCTCAGAACCTGCAAGAATGTTTTGAGCAAACAGTTTATTGAGCAGGGGAAGTATAAGCCGTGCCTGAATATGCATATTAAGAAGTGTTTTGCTCCTTGTATCGGGGATATTTCGGAAGAGGATTATAATGAGCAAATTTCTCAGATTAAAAATTTATTAAGAGGTAAAACTAGAGATCTGATAAGGGATTTCAAAGGGAAGATGCTTAAATCTGCAAAGGATCTTGATTTTGAAAAGGCACAAGATTATAAAAATAGGATAGAGGTGCTTGATAATCATTATAGTAAATCGGTGATTGTGAGCTCGAGTATATCTAATGTTGATGTTTTTTCTTTAGCCACTGAGGGATATTCTGCTTTTGGTAATTTTATGAGATTGAATGAGGGGTGTATTATCAAGACACTTAATCTTGAGATGAAACTTAATATTGAGGAGAGTAATGAGGATATTTTGGAGCGTTTTATTTTTGAGGTTTATGCTATTTTGGGTGAGCAGTTGCAAGAGTTGAAGGGTACCGAGATAATTGTTCCATTTATTCCTGAGAATTTGCGTGATGTGAAGAATATTCATATTCCGCAGAAAGGGGAGAAGGCTGCCCTTATGGATTTGAGTTTGAAGAATGCAAATGCTTTTAAGTTTCATCAGCTTAAGCAAGAGGAGATTAAAAATCCTGATGAGGTGGCTAATAAGGCTGTTACTACTCTTAAAGATGTGTTACAAATGGATAAATTGCCTCTCCATATTGAGTGTTTTGATAACTCTAATACTCAGGGAACTAATCCTGTGGCTGCTTGTGTTGTGTTTAAGAATGGAAAGCCGAGCAAAAAGGATTATAGGCATTTTAATATTAAGACAGTAATCGGCGCTAATGACTTTGCTTCTATGAAGGAGGTGCTTAATAGAAGATATTCGAGATTGCTAGCTGAAAATGCCCCTTTACCTCAACTTATTGTTGTGGATGGTGGTAAAGGGCAGTTATCTTTGGCTATGCAGGCTCTGGAGGAGCTTGGGCTTAAAGATAAGATTGAGATAGTGGGGCTTGCGAAAAGATTGGAGGAGATTATTACCCCTTATGATTCCGAGTCTTTGTTTTTAGATAAAAACTCTCCCGCGCTTCGCCTTTTGATGCATTTGAGAGATGAGGCTCATAGATTTGGTATTACTCATCATAGAAATAAGCGTACAAAGGCTCAGGTTAATTCTGCACTTAGAGAGATTGAGGGTATTGGAGAAGCAACCGAACAAAAACTCTTGAAGCACTTTAAGAGTCTTAAAAGAATAAAAGAAGCTCCTGTTGAGGAGCTTATAAGTGTTGTGGGACAGAAAAATGCTAAAGCTATTTTGAAGCATTTTGGGATATTGTAGCCCCTTTGCTCCAAACAATTATTCCGTTTATTGAGTTTGCAAGGTAGAATATAAACATTATTACCATTAATAGAGCATGTTGATCTCCGTTTAGCCATATCATTGTCCACATTATTATGCTGATAATATTAACTATTCCCCATAGATACCATTGCTCCATGAATTTCTTTGCAAGTAGGATCATTGCTATAACCGAAAGTACAGTGGTTGCTGAGTCTTTATATGGTTGTGGGTCTGCTGTGTATATTGATAGCAAGTAGCCTGTAAGTAGTGTGAGAATTATACATGATATAACTAATATGATTCTACCCATTGAGGTCATTTTGTGACTTTTTACCAGTGTTGTGTCTATTTCCCCTTTATTGTTTTTTACTCCTCTCTCTTTTACCCAGAAAAACCATCCTATGAATTGCATCGGAAAGTAGTAGAGGGCGTTTAATGCAAAATCTCCGTAGAGCTGGGATCTATATGCTATATATGCATATAATGATACGTTGATTATTCCGAATATGTAGTTGGATATGCTTCTTTTTGCTACAAGAACAACGCATATTACTCCTGTTATGCAGGCTATTGAACCTATGATTTCAGAGATAAGGTCTATGTTTTCTTCCCCTATATATGTGAGGGTATAGATTAGGTTTGATGCGATTACTCCTATTATCAGGAACCAATCAAAAGGTTTAAGTGTCTCTTTGCTAAATAGTTTCATCTAATTAAAGGTTTTTATAGCTATTGCAAAATTAATTAAGTGATACGTTAAATACAACTTGTACTACATTTTTCTTAAATCCGTAATAATCTTTTGCTCCATTTCTACCATATCTTAGCCCTAATGTTACAGGAACACCTATTTGTAGAAAATATGCATCAAATGCAACTTCTCCCCCATAGGTATAAAGATTACCTTTGTTTGTGAAGGCGTAGTCTATGTAAGGGGTTACTCTTAGCCTTTGAAAATATACCAATCCATCTATTATTGAGAGATCTTTTAGATAAATTGGAATCGCATAATCCATTGTTAGTTTTGTGTAATCAGATGCGTAATAATCGTCAGAGAATCCTCTTGGCATACTAAGAATATTATCTAAGTAGAAGAATTTATTTTTGTTAAACTGCTTTTGGTACCCTGCTGTTATTTTGAATCCGTGCCTAGGGAATATCCCCGGAAGATACCCGAATGTGTGGATAGCTGCTAATTGCCCGAAAAGTTCTGTGTTTAGTGGAGAGAATCCTCCTTTAACCAAAACTCCTGCTCCCCATTTGGGGAATATTGCTGCTTGTGCAGTAGGGCGCATCTGAGAGTATTGTATTCCTCCGTTTATCTGGTTTCTGAATGTGCTCTTTTGTTTTTTGTAGCTATAAATTGTATTGTTATTGAATTGCCATTCAATTTGTGGTGTAAGTGATCTTCTCCATCCGTGTGAGCTGAAGTTAAATGGGATATATGCTCTTGCTGTGGTTTCAATTAATGGGGAGCTTATATCATATCTCATAAGTTGCATTTGTGTTGCATCGGTACCTATAAGTTTGTATCCGTATCTTTGTTCTTCGTTAATATTGGCATCAATCTCTATTACAGGGTACCATCCGCTATATGTAAAATTCAGGTGTCCGGCATGAAATCCTTTTTTGTAAGAGTATCCAGCTATTGTGGTTGCGGTACCTAACAGGTTTTGCGAGAATATTGTTGCTCCCAGTCCTACAACTTCGTATGGATCATCAAAGTTTTTTTGTTTTATGTTGCTGGGGTTTACATATATAGGAGCCCATGAGTGAATGTGAAACAGATTGCCAATTTTTCTGTATGGTTTTATTTTAACGGTTTTGTTAAAATCAGCTTCATTCATTTCAAAGTCGTTGTAAAAGAGAGAATCAGATTCAGTGGCTTTATGTGCCTGCTCAGATAGTTTATCTGCTATAATGTATTTATAGTCTGCTCTTAATTCTTTGTTTTTTAATTCAATTTTTAGCCCATCTTGTTCTTCCATTTGCATGTATACAGGCTTTCTTCCGCTTAGATTTACCTCTGATGCAAATAAATAATTATCTTTTATGCTAAAATCGTTTAGTCCGAATTTTGAGTTGGTAACTCTTTCGATTTTGTTTTCCTGGAGCGATAGTGCGTATATATTTGATACACCATCTATTCCGGAAGTGAAGTAAAGTCTGTTATTGTTATAGTCTAATGATTGTATTGTAGCGAATTGCTCATTTATTACGGTTTCCCAGCCTGCATAATTTGTAGTGTCTATCTTGAATATCCCCATTCCTTTCTCTGTGATTATGGTAGCATATATGTAATTATCTATCCATTGTGTTTCGCAAAGTTGCCCGTTATATGGGGTGGGTATGGTTTTTATCTTTTCTCCGGTTTCACTATCGAGTATTACAAGTGAGGATCCCCCTTTTATATGGTATTCAGAAACTGCAATAAGCGTTTCTTTATCGTTTATAGAGGGATTATTATATGAGGTGTGTTTTGTTATTTTTTTTATTTTATTGGTTTTTAGGTCGTAGTAAAATATTTTGTTATATGATTTTAATTGCCACCTCGGATGTGGTATAGATTCGTTAAAATATATTCTATTTTGTTTTGGTGCATAATTGAGATTATTTATCGCAAATGAGAATGCCTTTATATGCTTTTCTCCGTGTTTATATTTTTCTCTAAAGCTAGGGTTTGAGCTTAGTAATACCAAACTTGATGGGGCGCTGAATGATCTTTTTATATATAGTATGCTGTCTGCACTTAGTGCTAATGAGTTTGTATAGTCTGAGCTATAGCCGTCAACTGTTGGTTTGTGTTGTAGTATGGATGTTTTGCTCAGATTGCCCCTTTTCTCTAAATCAGCTTTCCATAGTGTATTCATAAATGAGAGTCCTACGTTGAGGTTGTCCTGAGTATAGTGTCCTGTGTATTTTTTATCAAATTGGGAGTTTGCCCACGGATTATAAAATCTTCTTACTACTCTATCAAGCATTCTACCCGGATAATCATACATATCTGTTCTGTATCTTATTGTACTTTGCATTATATAACCAAATTCATAAGGCCCCGGAGTGTAGTGTTTGTATGATCCGTATCGCCATTGATTCCAGCTTCTTGTATGTCCGCTTAGCTCTGCAGCTCTGTAGTATTCTAGGAATGAGGCTTCTCTTCCTCTGCCGGTATTTGAGAATTGTGTCTCTGCTACAACTGCATCCCCCTCCATAAACCATCTTGACGCATATACGCCAACCCCAACGCCATTTATCATTTCTCCAAGTATTTTATCAAGAACACTAAACACTCCTTTCGAAAAATGATCTATTTGTCCTACGTGTCTGCTTTCGTGAAAGACGAGCTGTTCCTCCCAATTTTGGGCATATCCATCTGCAGGGGGTTGTGTATATAATTCCATTCTTTTAGGTGCCCAAGTAACCATGCCGTTACTATTGACAGTATATGGATTTAGTATCACAGGGAATCTTCTTGGATTTATTTCAAGTCCTTTTAGAATCTTACTTCTGTTACTTTCTAGAAGCCATAAATATCTCATTCCTAGAGAATCTATCTCTTTTGGAAATATAATTGTATAATTTTCACTTTTTATTTTGCTCCACCTTACTGATGCAGGATTATCTCCGGTTGTATAGAATTGAGCTTTTAATGATGTGGAAATCAATAAAATAATAAGCAGTGTCAGTGTTTTTTTAAAATACATATTTTATTAAAAATGTTACATATATGTTGCGAAGATAATAAATATTAGTAAGTTATTTTATTCATAAGTTTTTATCAATTATATTTGCTCCCGATTAACGAAATTACATAGTTATTTTTTAATGGATATTTTATTCAAAGTCTTAACCCTTTTGGGCTCGCTAGGTCTATTCTTGTATGGTATGACCCTTATGAGCGGTGCTCTTCAAAAAGTTGCGGGTGATAAGCTGAGGAGTTTTCTCGCCGCTATGACGTCTAATTCTGTCAAGAGAATTTTTACAGGTCTCCTTATTACAGCAATTATTCAATCTTCTAGTGCAACCACCGTGATGGTTGTGAGTTTTGTAAACGCCGGATTGCTATCTTTGGTTCAATCGATCGGTGTAATTATGGGTGCTAATATTGGTACTACCTTTACTGCGTGGCTTATTGCTTTGCTTGGATTTAAAGCTGATATTGCAATATTATCTATCCCATTGATTGGTATTGGCTTTGGCTTTATGATGTGTAAAGCTAAAAGAAAGAAATCTATTGGTGAGCTTTTGATTGGTTTTGCTTTGCTTTTCTTGGGGCTTAGTTATTTAAAAGACTCTGTTCCGGACTTGAAATCAACTCCTGAGATATTAGCCTTTTTGCAAGAGTGGACTAATTTCGGATTTTTATCTGTTCTTATTTTTGTCGCAATCGGTACTATTCTTACAATTGTATTACAATCGTCAAGTGCTACAATGGCTCTTACTCTTGTAATGTGTAATAATGGGTGGATTCCATTTGAAATGGGTGCAGCATTAGTTTTAGGAGAGAATATCGGTACTACGATTACTGCAAATATTGCAGCGGCTGTTGCAAATGTTTCCGGCAAAAGAGCCGCGCGGGCGCACTCGGTTTTCAACCTCTTCGGTGTATTATGGGTGTTAATCTTGTTCCATCCGTTCTTATTATTGGTTTCTAAAATTATTGTAGCTTTTGGTTGTGATAATCCATTACTCCCGGGTGCTAGCAGTGATTCTATGTTATATGCTGTTGCTTTGGTGCATACTTTATTTAATGTGATTAATACTTTGATTTTGGTGTGGTTTACCCCTCAAATCGTAAAATTGGTTACATATATGATTAAGAGTCCTAAAGAGGAGGAGGTGTTCAGACTTCAATATATTTATGGAGGTATGTTAAGTACTGCAGAGCTCTCTCTTGGGCAGGCTAATGATGAGATTATACATTTTGCAGATATTTGTAGAAGACAATTTGTTTATGCCAGAGCGGCTATTAATGCTGAGAATGCAGAGCAGTTCGATCCTATTTATAAAAAACTGGAGCATTATGAGCAAATTACTGATAAAATTGAGTTTGAGATTGCTAAGTATTTGAATAATATCTCAGAAGGGGATTTGAGCGAGGAGTCGGGAAGAAGAATACAAGCAATGTATAAAATTATCAGCGAGCTTGAAAGTATTGGTGATTCAGGGTTCAATATTGCAAGAGTGCTTCAAAGAAGAAATATTCATAATAAGACCTTTGATGCTAATATGGTGAAGAAGTTGAACTATATGATGGATCTTATTGATAAGGGTTTTGAGGTAATGGTTTCTACTATATCTCCAAGTCATTTGATGATGGGAAAGATAT
>CAZYQA010000060.1:0-10530 GCA_964649555.1 uncultured Muribaculaceae bacterium | reverse complement strand
AGAAGTAAGAGTTACACTAAATTTGGGAGAATATGCTGTAACTAAAAATGATTTTATTGTTTTAATTCCGGGAAGTTTCATTCAGATACATAATGTAAGCCCAGATACTTCAGTATCTTTTTTAGGCTTCTCTTCGGATTTTATAAATAATGTCAATTTCTGGAAAAATGTCACAGGCAGCCTATCCAGCGTCTTGAATAATCCTATCATTAAACTTCAACCAGAGAAAGGGGAGTTTTTTAAAGATCTTTTTTCGATGCTTACCAGAGCGTTTTCTAAAGAAGATTCTTTATTAAATAAAGAAGTTATGGTTCATTTTACCGAAATTATGTATAATACTCTAGGGCAGATATATAATCAAACAATAAAGCCACAGATCAATAAACAGCCAAGAGAGTATGAGATTCTTGGTGAATTTTTGAGGTTAGGGTTTGAAAATTATCATCAAGAGCATAAAGCATCATTTTATGCAAGTGAGATAGGGGTTACACTTTCCCACTTTTGTGCTTCAATAAAGAAAGCTACAGGGAAAACAGCGCAAGATATTTTGCGCGAACTCATAATAACAGATGCAAAGGCTCAACTTAAAAGTAGTAATGTAAAAATTAATAAAATAGCGCAAACACTTGGGTTTACTCCATCATCATTTAACAGATATTTCTTAGAATATGTAAAAATGACACCATTAGAGTATCGAAATAGCTAATTTTGTTATATATTTGCGCCAAAATTTTAAAAACCTTAACAAAATAGTCAAAAAATATATAAAAGCGTTATGGCATTTAATAATAATGTAATGATTGTACGCCACGAGTTGTTGGCAAGACTTGTTAAACTATGGAAAGAGGGGAAACTCGTTGAAGAGATAGACCATTTACCAATTAAACTTACACCCAGAAAGGCTAAAGTGAAGGGGCGTTGCTGTGTTCATAAAGAGAGAGCTGTTTGGAAATACAAATCATTCCCATTATTAGGATTTGATATGTCAGATGAAAAAGATGAATTAACTCCACTCTCATATTATGCTAAAGAGGCAGTAACTCGCAAAGAGAATAAGAAAGAGAACATCATGTGTGTTATTGATGATGCTTGCTCATCATGCTTTCAGGTGAATTATGAGATTACTAACTTATGTCGCGGATGTGTTGCAAGGAGCTGTTATATCAACTGCCCTAAAAATGCAATTCACTTTAAAAGTAATGGTCAAGCAGAGATTGACCACGATGCTTGTATAAGTTGCGGTATTTGTCACCAAAGTTGTCCTTATCATGCCATAGTTTATATTCCTATCCCTTGTGAAGATGTTTGCCCTGTAAAAGCAATCACAAAAGATGAATACGGGATAGAGCATATTGATGAGAGCAAATGTATCTATTGTGGTAAATGTGTGAATGCTTGCCCATTTGGAGCTATATTTGAGATCTCACAAGTATTTGATATAATGCAATCTATCAAGAATGGAGAAAAGGTTGTTGCTATTGTAGCTCCTGCTATATTAGGGCAATTCAAAGAGCCGATTGAGAAAATATATGGTGCAGTTAAATCATTAGGATTCCATGATGTTATTGAGGTAGCACAAGGAGCAATGATGACAACAGAGCATGAAGCTCATGAGCTAATGGAAAAGATTGAGCATGGAGAGCCGTTTATGACTACAAGCTGCTGCCCTTCTTATGTTGAGCTAACAAGAAAACATATTCCTGATATGCAAAAACACGTATCAGAGACAGGTTCACCAATGTATTATACAGCTCAAATTGCAAAAGAGAAATATCCTGATGCAAAAGTTGTATTTGTGGGGCCATGTTTAGCAAAGAGAAAAGAGGGAAAAGATAATCCTAATGTTGATTATGTTTTAACTTTTGAGGAGTTAAGCTCTATTTTTGACGGATACGAAGTAGATATAGATAAAGTTGAAGATTTCCCAATGCAGTTTACATCTTGCAAAGAGGCTCATGGTTTTGCTCAGGCAGGTGGAGTTGCTAATGCAGTAAAAGTTCTTTTGAATAAAGAGGACTTGCAATATGTTAAAGTTGAGAATCTTACTAAGAAAAACATTGGTCTTTTAAGAATGTATGCCAAAACCGGAAAATGCCCTTCACCATTTATTGAAGTGATGGCTTGCGAAGGGGGATGTGCTTCTGGACCATGTATAAGAACAGATAAAAACACATCTCAAAAAAGATTAACAGAGGAGTTGAAGAAACGATAAAACTCCATAATTAATACAAATTGAAAGAGGTATAAAACACTAAAAGTAAGCAACTTAACCATTACTTACTAAAAAAGTGCTTTATTTCTCTTTCATTTTTTAAAAATATATTTATATCTTTGCACCCGATGAATACAAACCCACATATAGCAATCTCTAATACATCATGCTCAAGCATGATGATGATGGGTTTTATGGTTTCAATGCGAATGCATCGCAAGATGCTTGTTACGTTCCCTTAGGGATTCTGCTATCGGTGATATGCGGACCCTTCAGAAAAAAATTATTTTACCATTGAAACCGCAATATCATGAAATTTGAAACATTACAAATACACGCTGGCAGAACCAGCGATCCTACAACCGGAGCTGTCGCAACTCCAATTTACCAAACAAACGCATTCGAGTTCAGAAATATCGAACATGGTCAAAAGCTTTTTTCATTAGAAGAGGCAGGCAATATTTATACTAGATTAAGTAACCCCACTACTGCAGTTTTAGAAGAGAGAATTACAGCTTTGGAAGGGGGTACTGCAGCAGTTGCAGTTGCTTCTGGAATGAGTGCTCAATTTATGGCAATTCAAAACATCTGTGATGCAGGAGATAATATAATCAGCTCGTTTTCACTATACGGAGGCACTTATAACCAATTTAAAGTAGCCTTGCCACGCCTTGGAATACAAATAAAATTCTCAAAATTACAATCCCAAGAGGAGATTGAGGGGCTTATCGATAGCAAAACCAAGGCAATATATGTAGAGACAATCGCCAACTCTGATTTCTCTATTCCAAACTTCGATTTACTTAGTAAAGTTGCTGCTAAACACCAGATTCCATTGATAGTGGACAACACTCTGGGCTGTGGAGGATATGTTTGTAAACCTGCACAATGGGGAGCAAATATAATTGTACACTCCGCTACAAAAGCTATTGGAGGGCATGGAAACTCTATGGGTGGAATAATCGTTGATTGTGGAAACTTCGATTGGAATAATTCTAAATTCCCCCATTTTATTTCCCCTTCGGAATCATATAAAGGGCTAAGTTTTGCACAATTCTTCGGCAATATCGCTTATGCTGCCAAATTAAGATTAGAGGGGCTGAGAGATTTAGGGTGTTGTCTCTCTCCTATCAACTCTTTCTTGCTACTTACGGGGGTAGAAACTTTATCATTAAGGAGCGAGAGAGTTTGCAGTAATAGTTTGAAACTTGCTAAGTTTTTAGAAAGCCACCCTAAAGTTGAAAGTGTAAATTACCCCGGTTTAGAGAATCACCCCTCACATAAAGCTGCATTACAATATCTGACTAACGGTTTCGGAGGAGTAATGACAGTGGATCTGAAAGCTAGTAGAGAAGATAGTGCAAAGGTGGTTGATAAACTTAATATTTTTAGCCTGATGGCAAATTTAGGGGATAATAAATCCATCGTAGGACACCCTGCAACCACTACACATGGGCAACTTAGCGATAGCGAATTATTAAACATTGGCATCAAACCAAGCACACTAAGATTGAGTATCGGTATTGAGCATATTGATGATATTATCGCAGATTTTGAACAAGCATTAGAGATTATATAATCACTCACAATGGAGAAAAGAACCTATCATTATAATAAAGAGTTTATTTTAGAGAGTGGCGAAGCTCTGCCTTGTGTTGATATTTGTTATCACATTTCCAGAGATTTTGATACTGCCAATAAAGATAAAAAGCCAATAATATGGATTACACACGCCCTGACTGCCAACTCAAACCCTACCGAATGGTGGGAAGAGTTGGTGGGAGAAGGGAAATTTTTCTCACCTAAACATTACACAATAATTTGTGCAAATATATTAGGATCGTGCTATGGCACTACTGGAGGAAACTCTGTAAACCCTGCAACGGGAGAGAAATACAAATTAAACCTACCTAAAATTACAGTAAGAGATCTTGTTGCAGCGCATGAGCTATTGAGAAAGCATCTTGAAATAGATAAAATAGACCTATTAATAGGTGGATCGGTTGGCGGATTCCAAGCAATAGAATGGAGTATCATCTGCCCGGACACTATTAAATCGATGGTACTAATTGCCTGCAATGAAAGGATCTCGCCATGGGGCGCAGCCTTTAATGAATCTCAAAGGATGGCTCTTTTTGCAGATGATACCTTTGCTAAGAATGAAGATGAAGGGGGAAAGGTAGGTGTTGCTGCAGCAAGGAGCATAGCACTTATCTCATATAGGAGCTACCAAGGCTACAATATTTCGCAGAAAGAAGATGAAAATAATAAAGAGGTATTTGCGCGTAAGGCTCATAGTTATCAACAATATCAAGGTAAAAAACTCGCTGATAGGTTCTGCCCATACTCTTATCTGGCAATGGTAAATGTTACCGATTCCCACAATGTTGCAAGAGGAAGAGGCTCTATCGAAGAGGCTTTGAAGCAAATTAAAGCCAAGGTATTATGTATTGGAATTAATTCCGATAATTTATTTCCTCCTCAGGAGATGAAGAAAGTGGCGTCGCTCATCCCGGATGGGTCATATTACGAAATCAACTCACTATTTGGGCATGATGGATTCTTATTGGAGTATGAGCAACTTACAATAGCACTAGAAAAATGGGGTTTTAAAGAATAAAAAGTTACAAAATGCAAGTATTAAAATTTGGGGGCTCCTCTGTAGCCAATTCACAAAATATAAATAAAGTAATTGCCATAGTAAGAGAGGCACTTAAAAAGGATAGAACAGCAGTAGTATCTTCTGCTATAAGTGGAGCTACAGATCTGCTAATAAAGATTGCAGCCAGTGCAAAAAAGCAAGATGCAAACTATATTGAATATATAAACGAGCTTGAAAATAGACACATAGAGCTAATAAACGAACTCATCCCGCATGATACCACTTTAAGCTCTTCTGATCAGCACTCCATAATCACTACAGAGTGCCGAGAGCTTTTCAATAAACTCAGGGAGATATGCAAAGGGGTATATCTGTTAAAAGAGCTAAGTGAACCTAGCCTAGATCACATTGTGAGCTTTGGAGAGCTTCTATCGACCAAGATAATAAGCGCTAAGCTTAGTACCCTAAATGTACAACACACATGGAAAGATTCCAGAGAATTAATTAAAACCCAATACATAGCGGGTAAAAATTTAGTAATAGAGGAAATTACTCATCAAAATATCGCCGATTTCTTTGCAACAAATAATAACTCATTATTCATATTACCGGGCTTTATAGCATCAGACCTAGAAGGTAGAACAACTACCTTAGGTAGAGGGGGTTCAGATTATACTGCTTCCATCTTAGCAGTGGGCGCACATGCAAGGATATTAGAGATATGGACAGATGTTTGCGGCATGATGACATCAGACCCAAGAATTGTAAAGGAAGCCAAACCTATCCGTAATATCTCTTATAAAGAGGCATTGGAGTTGTCACACTTCGGAGCAAAAGTGGTTTACCCACCAACTATACAACCGGTAGTTAAATTAGGTATCCCGATATATGTAAAAAACACCTTTGCACCAGAGGATGAAGGGACACTTATTGAGAGAAACCCACCTGCAGGAAAAAATAAAATCAGAGGAATATCAAGCTCAAACAAGATAGCTTTATTATCTATGGAGGGGGCAGGTATGGTGGGAATACCCGGCTATTCAAGTAAATTATTCCAGATTCTTAGCCAAAATAATATCAATATTATACTTATCACCCAGGCTTCATCTGTACATACTATGTGTATAGCAATAGATGAAGTGGATGCAGACAGAGCTAAACTTGCGGCGGATGAACTTTTTGCTTACGAAATTTCGCTTGGAAAAGTTGATCCGTTAAGGGTAGAGAAAGGATTCTCAATTATTTCTCTTGTGGGAGATGATATGAAAAATCAATCGGGAGCAAGTGGAAAAATGTTTGATGCTCTTGGCAGAGAGGGAATTAATATCAGAGCTATTGCACAAGGTTCTTCTGAAAAGAATGTATCGGCAGTAGTACATACAGATAATGTTAATGAAGCAATCAAGGCAATACATAATGAGTTTTTCACAAAGGATTCTCAAAGGATTAATCTATTCATTGCAGGATATGGCACAATAGGGAAAGCATTAATTGATATTATAGATAAGAAAAAAGGGTATATCAAAGATAAGCAAGGGAAAGAGATTGTAATTTGCGGATTGAGCAATAGTAAGAATTTTATTATCAGCAGAAGCGGAGTTGATGTTGATAAATTAACAGAAGGGGATAAACTTATTGGTAATAATTATATTGAGGCAATTGCCAATCTTAAACTGGGCAACTCAATATTTGTTGATTGCACTGCAAATAAAGCAATCGCCGGGAGCTACTCTGAGCTATTCAGAAATAAAATCTCTGTTGTAACATGTAACAAGATTGCAAACTCTTCCCCGCTAGAGAACTACAAAGATATGTTTGCTATAGCTAAACATGAGAATGTATCATATAAATATGAAACAACAGTGTGTGCTGCTTTGCCTGTACTTGCAACTATTGAGCATTTAGCCAATTGCGGAGATCAGATCAAAAAAGTGCAAGGTATTTTATCAGGTACTTTAAATTACCTATTCAGTGCTTATGATGGAAGTATATCTTTTTCTGAACTTGTAAAAGAGGCTAAAGAGAAAGGGTATGCAGAGCCGGACCCAAGATTGGATTTAGCCGGTACGGATGTATTAAGAAAATTTATTATACTCTCCAGAGAGGCAGGATTGGAAATAGAGCCGGAAGATATTGATTTTAACTCCTTTATTCCCGATTCGATTATGAACTCTCAACAATCTGATTTTAATAGCTATCAGGATGATTTTTACTCTAAACTAGAAGCTTACGAGCCTGAGCTTTTAGCAAAATATAATAATGCAAAAGCTGCAGGAGCGAAACTAAGATTTATAGCAACATTAGAGGAGGGGGAAAATGGATTTACTAAAAAGATTGCCTTAGAAGAGGTTGGCAAAGAGCACCCGTTTTATCCTTTGGAGGGGACAGATAATGCTGTAATTATAGAATCTGATTTCTACCCTCAGGGGGTAGTGATAAAAGGGGCAGGTGCCGGAGCTTACCAGACAGCCGGAGGAGTATTAAACGATATTTTAAGAACAATCTAAAATTATATATATTATGAAAGTAGCAGTAGTTGGAGCCACAGGACTTGTGGGACAAAATATTTTACAGGTATTAGCAGAAAGAGATTTCCCGGTAACAGAGCTTATCCCGGTTGCATCTGAGAAATCGGCAGGTACAAAAATAACATTTAAGGGGGCAGAATATACAGTATGTTTACCACATCAAGCAATAGAGAAAGGGGCGCAGATAGCAATTTTCTCAGCAGGTAGCGGAGCTTCAGAAAAATGGGCACCAGAATTTGCAAAAGCAGGATGTTATGTTGTTGATAACTCTGCTTGCTGGAGAATGGATCCAACAAAAAAACTTATAATTCCTGAGATAAATGGGGATATAATTGAGAAGGAAGATTATATCATTGCCAACCCTAATTGCTCAACCATTCAAATGTTAATAGCTCTTGCTGACCTACATAAGGAGCTTAAAATTAAAAGAATTGTAGTGAGCACTTATCAATGTATAACAGGCACGGGCAAAAATGCAGTTGATCAAATGGGTATAGAGAGGGAATTATCCGGAAGCAAAAGCAGCTATCCATCTCACCCTATATTAGATGAGAAAGATTATCCATCTGCATACCCATACCAAATAGATCTTAATTTACTTCCACACATAGACAAATTCCTTGAAAACGGTTACACAAAAGAGGAGATGAAAATGGTGAACGAAACTCATAAAATAATGAGAGATGATTCAATCAAGGTTTCCCCTACCACAGTGCGAGTTCCTGTATTAGGTGGCCATGCAGAATCTATAAATATCGAATTTGAGAAGCCGTTTACTCTTGAACAAGTTTACACAATCCTAAAAAATACCAAAGGGGTAGTTTTACAAGATAATGTACAACCAGTAAATGGAGAGGCTAATCCTGCAATCGGAGATACAACCAATCTCCCTTACCCAATGCCTCTATACACGCAAGGGCGTGACGAAGTATTTGTAGGACGTGTCCGCCTAGACCCATCAGTAGAGAACGGCTTAAACCTCTGGTGCGTTGCCGACAACCTCCGCAAAGGTGCCGCTACCAACGCTGTGCAAATAGCTGAATTACTTGCGCCGCTAGTTTTATCAAAAAGCTAGTTTTCAAGCAATTAAACACCAAAGCAACCAAAGATAGAGCATCGCGCGATGCTCTATCTTTTTGGTTATAAACGAATTGATAAAACTTGCGCCACAAGTAGTTTTTCAAGTAGTTTTTTTTTATTACTTTTGCACTACATTTTCTGAAAATAAAAGAGCTAAAATGATTGATTTTAATACTCCTGCTAATAACAACCAACCACAATCCAATTATTCTGAATCGGACTTTGAAACATTATCTTGGAACGAGCATATAAGAAGGCGTTCAGGTATGTATATAGGGAAGTTGGGCGATGGATCATCTCCCGATGACGGTATATATGTACTTATAAAAGAGGTGATTGACAACTCAATAGATGAGTTTATAATGGGATATGGGAAACAAATCAGGATTACTCTGGAAGATAACACCATCACAGTGAGGGATTTTGGTAGAGGTATTCCATTAGGCAAGGTTGTGGATGCGGTGAGTAAGATGAACACGGGAGCGAAATATGGTAGCGATGCATTTAATAAATCAGTTGGGCTAAACGGAGTAGGTACAAAAGCTGTAAATGCAACATCAATTTCATTTTATGTTCAATCATTCAGAGATGGAAAAAGTACATTCGCAAGTTTTTCGAGAGGTAATTTACTTGAAACAGGAGAGTGTGAAACAACAGAAAAAAACGGAACACTTACAAGATATGTAGCAGACCCTGAGTTATACGAAAACTACCAGTATAAGCTAGAGTTTATCGAAACAATGCTAAAGAACTACGCATATCTGAATGTAGGTTTATCAATATTATTCAATGGAGCAGAGTATAAGTCTAAAAACGGATTATTAGATTTAATTACCGATAATATGTCGGATACTCCCCTTTACCCTATTATCCATTTCAGCGGAGATGATATAGAGATTGCAATCACACACTGCTCTGAGAATGGAGAAAATATCAGCTCTTTTGTAAACGGACAAAATACTATCCACGGAGGTACACACTTAGCTGCATACAGAGAGGCGGTAGCAAAAACTATCAAAGATTTTTACAAAAAAGATTTTGACCCCAAAGATGTACGTCAATCAATTGTAGGAGCAGTAAGTATAAAAGTAAATGAGCCGAAATTCTCTAATCAAACAAAGACATATTTTGACTCAAAAGATATTAAAGAGAGAAATACCACTATCAGAGCGTTTATAGGTGATTTTATTCAAGAAAAACTTGACAATTACCTACATAAGCACCCCGATACCGCAGAGATTTTACTTAAAAAAATCTTAGAGAGTGAGAAAGAGAGAAAATCTATAGCTGGTATCCAAAAAATTGCAAGGGAAAGGGCAAAAAAAGCGAGCTTGCACAATAAAAAACTAAGAGATTGTAGGCTACACTATGGAGATAAAAATCCTCAAAATGAAGATACAATGATATTCATTACAGAGGGAGACTCAGCAAGTGGATCAATCACAAAAAGCCGCAATGTAAATACTCAGGCGGTATTCAGCCTAAGGGGTAAACCTCTAAACTGCTATGGTTTAAGCAAAAAAATCGTATATGAGAACGAAGAATTCAATCTCCTGCAAGCTGCCCTAAACATAGAGGAGGATCTGGAAAACTTAAGATATAATAAGGTGATAATAGCAACAGATGCCGATGTTGACGGAATGCATATCAGGCTACTATTACTTACTTTCTTCTTACAATTCTTCCCGGATCTTATCAGACAAGGACACCTATATATACTGCAAACTCCCCTATTCCGTGTAAGGAAGAAAAAACCGGGCACAGGAGGGAGTAAAAAGGTAAAAGAGGAGATGGATACATATTATTGCTACTCATCGGAAGAGAAAGAGAAGGCAATATCCAAATTGGGTAAAAACCCGGAAATTACACGATTCAAAGGATTGGGAGAGATCTCCCCTGACGAGTTTAAAAACTTTATAGGAGAGAATATAAGATTAGACAGAGTGCGTTTAAGTAAAGATGATGCTATACATGAGCTCCTTGAGTTCTACATGGGTAAAAACACTATGGAGAGGCAAAACTTTATTAAAGGAAATCTCAGATCCGATTTAATATTAGAAGAGATAGCGGAAGATGCTATCACTGTTGAATAAAAGAATAAGCAAAGA